>JAKAPV010000101.1 GCA_021806845.1 Bacillota bacterium
AGCTGTCCATCCTGAACCGCGATCACCGCCACACCGCGGGGCACCTGGACCACTTCCCGCACGCTCGTTCCATGGACGGTCGCCACCTGGTCGCACCGCAAAGTCAAAAGTCGCCCGGAGAACAGGCGCTTGCTGGACACGGGCCGCTCTTCCACCGGCTTCATCGAGGACCCCCTCCTTCCGGCGACCGGCCGACGACAGGGAGGGCGGCAAGCTGCCACCCCCCTGCAGATGGGCCGAGCGCCGTCTCAGGTCGGGCTTACGTGGGGAATCCGTACTGCCCCCACTTCGCCAGGACCTTCTCCACGACCGCGTCGTTCAGCTTGATGTCCACCGGCTTCTCATTCCACTCGTAGGGAATGCAGCAGTCCAGGATGAGGCGACCGGTGATGTCGCGACTTTCGATCGGCAGCGAAGGGTCGAGCGGCGTGGACCGCCCCCTGTTGATGATCTGTGCGCCTCGCGCCGGGGCCATGCGGGTGCTCATGGCCCAGAGTACCCGTCCCATGTCGTCCGCCGGAATGTCGTCATCCACGACGACAACCACCTTGACCCCGTAGGAACCGGTGGTGGTTCCGAGCACCGCGTCGGCCACATGGCTGGAGTGGCCCGGATACATCTGCTTGACGGACACTATGGCCATGAAGCGGCCGCAAGACTCGGGCGGGATGTAGACGGACTGGATGCCTGGGACGCGCATGGCCTCCAGCTGCGACCACAATGTTCCCGTACGGTTCATGGACTGGATCATGTGGGTGTCCGTCACCGGCCGGCCGACGGTTGTCGCGTGGAAGATCATGTCGTTGCGGTACGAAACCGCCTTGACATCGATGTAATGGCGCGGCACCGTACCCTTGCCGGAATAGTAGCCGGTATACTCGCCGAACGGGCCTTCCTCGCGCAGCCGCTCCGGCCACAACTCGCCTTCGAGGACCAGTTCGGCGGCGGCCGGAATCGGCAGATCGACGTATTCCCCGCGGGTGACCTCCACGGGAGAACCTCGTAGGGCACCCAGGTAGTCGTACTCATTCTCGCCCGCACCGAAGAGTGTGCTCGAAACCAGGAACATCAGGGGATCATAGCCGATGACCGCCGCGATCTGCATGGGCTTTTGCAATTTTGCGTATTTTGCCCGGTGCATATCTCCGTGCTTTCCCTTGATCAGCTGGATGCCGCAGGTCTTGCCATCGAGGATCTGCATGCGGTAGGTGCCGAGATTGATCCACCCGCTGTCCGGGTCCTTGGTGATTACCGAGACGGCGGTGCCGATGAAGCGTCCACCATCGCCTTCGTAGAAGAACGGCACGGGGAACTTGTAGAGATCGACCTGATCGCCTGTGTCGATGTTCTGCTTCACCGGCCCGGTCTCCACCGTGACGGGCGGGATCGGGTTGCGCGTGCGCCGGACCCACTCCCTGGCCATGGTGCTCAAGCTGGAGTTCGTGGGCATGTCGAACGCAGCCGCAAGGCGCTGGGTAGTCGAGAGCGCGCTGACGAACACGGGAATACGCGGATGTGAGCCGTTCGGCACGTTCTCGAAAAGCAGCGCAGGGCCTTGGCGTTCCTCGTTGAGCTTGGCCACATGGGACAATTCCAGGTTCCAGTCGACCGGCTCCTTGATGCGGAGCAGATCTCCCTGACCCTCGAGTCGTTCCAGGAAGCTGCGTAGATCTCCCGGCATGGCAGCGGTCGCTCCTTTGCTCTTTGAGTGGCCGTCCTCGCGAGCAGGACGGCCCTGTAGGGATGGGCTGCTGCGGCAGGGCTACCGTAGCATGCGGGCCATCCAGGTCATAGGTGCGGCCCGGACGAACTCCCGCGCCGTGAATTGTCCGATTCGGGCAATCGCCGAGATGGCGTGCGGCCCCCTTGCGCAGGGCGCAAGCCGGCCGTCTGCTCTCTGCGACCGTAATGCATATGTCCTAGTCCATTCGGCGCATTTACCTCTGGCCCGATCGACCGCAAGGCGTACGTTGAGGGAAAGGGGGAGGGGGTCGGGCGTGCCTGCCGTGACCTCCGAGGCGGTGGCTGACTGGAGGGGATGCGTTGGAGCCGTTCCCGGTGCAGGCGATCCAGGCCGACCCTAAAGAGCGGGACGAGTATCTGGAGCTCCTGGCGATTGCCGCCGGAGGCCTCACGGCGATTATCGGTCCCCGGTTCATGCCAGGCCTCGCCCAAGCGTTTCATTGCCGCCGTGCTCTCCTGGCCCTGCGTGATCCGCTCGGCGGCTCCACCGTGGAGCTGTTCGGGGTCTACTTTGACGGCGGCGAGCTGCGGCGGACCCGGCGCAGCTACGTCGGCGAGGAGCCGAGCGCACGGCGCCTCTGGCAGTTCGCGTGCGAGGTGGGCGATGCGCCGGCCGCCTACGACTGCCGCCTGCAGTTCGCCGATGCGGTTTTGGGCTGGCTCGTGCTGGGGGACCGAGAAGCGGGCTATGCGGATACACAGGAGCCGCATCGCCTGAGGATCATCGGCGACCAGGTCGCGCTGGCGCTTGACAACTGGCGGCTGCGCTCTCTCCTGGACCACGACCAGGTCAACCCGCTCCGCGCCGGTGCGGGCAAGCCTTCCCTGTCGGCGTTGCGGCAGCTGGAGTCCTGGCAGCGCTCGCTGCGCGACGTCCTGTTCGGCGAGTCCGGAACGAAGCAGATCGTAGAGACGCTGGGCCACCTGCTCAAGCTGCCGATCATCCTCGAGGATCGCGACTTCCGGATCATCGCCAGCAGTCGCGACGTGGGGCAGACCGCCCTGTCCTCGGACCAGCTGTTTCACGTGACGTCAGACATCGGGCGTCTGGTCAGCAGCACCCTGCTGGCCAAGACCAATCTGGACGGGCTCGAAGTCCGGCGGTCGCTGACGCCTCTCATGATCGGCAAGGACCTTTTGGCCTACCTGACCGTCGTCCTGCCGCCCGGCCGGGAACTGGAACCGGACGAGAAGATCATCCTCCGCTACGCGGGCGTCGTGCTGGTCGTGCAGCTCTTGCGGGAGAAGGTGCTCGTCGAGGAGCGGCACCGGCTGACCCGCCTGCTCATCGGGGAGGTCTGCTTCAACCAGCGCACCGACGAAGACAACGCCATGGATCTGGCCAACCGGCTCGGGGTTCATCTGGGCGAGGGGACCGTGGTCTGCGTGACAGAGCTGGAGGGGCCCTGCGTGCGACGGGTCGCGAACGACATCGTGGACCTGGTGCGGTCTTGCGGTGACTCCCGATCGGTGCTGGCGGCGGCGCACGGGGGCACGGTGGCGGTGCTGAGCATGGAACCGGGCGCAAAGGAGCGGGCCCTGACGTTCGCGCATGAGATATCCAGCCGCATGGGCGCCACCCCGGAAACTAACTGGTGGACCACAGTCGGCCCGAAGTGCGCAAACGTCGAGGAGATCCATGACAGCTTCGTGAACTGCCAGGGCGTTAACCGGGTATTGAGACTACTCAGCAGGAAGAACTCCTTCTTCGACTACGGAAACCTGGGCGTCTATGGCATGCTCGGCATCCATCCGGAGCGCTTCGCATGGTTTGCGAAGAAGCTTCTGGAGCCTGTTCTGGCGTACGATTGCAAGAACCATACCGACCTCATCGAGACGCTCAAGATGTACTTCGCGAATGGCCAAAACATCCAGGCAACTGCACGCAGCGGCTGGGTTGCGGTCGGAACGGTCAAGTACCGGCTTCGCCGCATCACGGAGATCTCGGGCTTGGATCTTGGCGATCCCGAGACGGCGCTGCAGATCCAGCTCGCGCTCAAGTTCCTGTAACTGCAGCTGCGAAGGGCCGACGGGCGCCGGCGAGGCAACCCAAGGAGCGCAGTCAGCCTCCCCTGAGGGGAGGCCGGAACCATCTGCCGCGTCGCTCTGGACGACGGCGCCGCTGTTGCCAACCTGGACAAATCGCCGCCCACGAAGTTGCCTTCACCGAACATGGCCGGGAGGGGCGCCGGAGAGTAGTATTCTCGGCAAATAGGCTGGGCTGCGGCGGATCTTCGCCGGGAGGGCTCTGCGTGACCGCTGCGCTCGGCGGGCCGCTCCGATGCCAGTCAGATGCCAGGCCGCCCGGCGGCGCTGGGAAGGCGGGCCCCCGCGAAACGGGCCGGCGGTCTTCGCAGCCGCTCCAAGGGGAGGTGGATGGCAGACCCGTCGCAGGATGCGATCCGATGGCTCAGGGTGGACCGATCCAAGGCCAAGTTCGGGATCTGGAATGCGAAGGGGGAGAGTCTGGGATGAAAGGCACCAGGACCAGGTTTCCGGGGCCCTCCGAGGTGGAGACGCCGCCGAGGGCAACCGGCTGGCAGTCGATGTATCCGTACTACTACCTTTTCAGCGATGACCGCAAGGAGTACGAAGAGCGCCAGTTCTGGTACCAGGACGCACTCCACCATCCGGAACCGCTCTACCCGTTCGACACCATCACCTGCGAGAGCTGGTGGGTCGGACTTGGCCAGAACAACACGCGCATCTTCCTGGTGCCGCCGGCGCTCGGCATCGACCAGCGGGTCCTGAACGGCTATCTGTACATCACCCCCATCGCCGTGGAAGATCCGGAGGAGGTCGCGAGGCGACTCGACCAGTTCCTCAAGCGGGCGGGCTACTACTACGAGAACTGGGACACGCTGTACGCGCAGTGGAAGACCAAGGCCAACGAGACCATCAGGGCGCTCGAGGCCGTCGAGATCCCCGAGCTCCCCCATGTAGAACCCGAAGCCGTGGTGACGGAGGCGCGCGGGCTCTCCTCCGGATATCAGATCCTGGAGTCCTTCCACCAGGTTGTCGACAACATGTACCGGATGTGGCAGTTCCACTTCGAGTTCCTGAACCTGGGCTACGCCGCCTACCTGACGTTCTACCAGTTCTGCAAGAAGGCCTTCCCCGACATCCCCGACCAGTCGATCGCCCTGATGGTGGCCGGAATCGACGTCCTTCTCTACCGGCCGGACGCGGAGCTGCGCCGGCTGGCGGCCCTGGCCGTGGATCTCGGCGTCGCCGACTTGCTCGAGGCGAGCCTGCCGGACGGTGCGATCGCCTTGCTGCAGGAGAGCGAGGCCGGCCGGCGGTGGCTCGCGGACTTCGAGGGGGTCAAGCATCCCTGGTTCTACTTCTCGAAGGGCACCGGCTTCTACCACCACCACAGGAGCTGGATCGATGACCTCGCCGCGCCGCTCTCGGGCATTCGGGAATACGCCCGCAAGCTTCAGAAGGGCGAGCGCGTCGAGAGACCTCTGGCGGACCTGCAAAAGCGGCGGGACGAAATCGCCGACGGCTATGCGGCGCTGCTGCCAGAGGGCGATGACCGCAAGGCGTTCCGCGATCTGCTGGGCCTGGCCCGAACGGTCTTCCCGTACGTGGAGGAGCACAATTTCTTTGTGGAGCATTGGCACCACACGGTGTTCTGGAACAAGGTGCGCGAGTTCGGGGCGGTCATGGCCCGGGCGGGCTTCTTCGACGAGGCGGACGACATCTTCTACCTGCACCGCTTCGAGGTGAAGTCCGCCCTGTACGACATGGTCACTGCGTGGGCCTGCGGGGGAGTGGCGCGCGGTGTGCGTCACTGGCCGCCCGAGGTGGCCCGCCGCAAGCAGATCCTGCAGGAGCTGCAGCAATGGGCGCCGCCGCCGGTGCTCGGGCAGCCGCCGGAGACGATCGAGGAGCCGTTCACGGTGATGCTCTGGGGGATCACGTCCGAACGGGTCAAGGGTTGGCTCGCGACCGATGAAGACCCGGAGCAGGCGGGGCAGGTGACGGGGTTCGCGGGTTCGCCGGGTGTCGTTGAGGGATACGCTCGCCGCATCACCAGCCTGGACCAGATCGACGAGGTGCTGCCGGGCGAGATCCTGATCTGCCCGATCACCACACCCAGCTGGGCGCCGGTCTTCGGCAAGATTCAGGCGGTGGTCACGGACATCGGCGGCATCATGTCCCACGCCGCCATCGTCTGCCGGGAGTACGGGCTGCCGGCGGTGGTGGGGACCGGCTTCGGCACCAAGCGGATTGCCACGGGACAGCGCGTCCGGGTAGATGGAGGCACGGGCGTGGTGACCCTGATCGACGCGTAGGGCCCTTGCAGGGCGAGGCGGCGTTCGCCTCGCCCTGCGCTCTGCGGCATGCCCGTCGGTCGGAGGTCAAGCCGCCACGGCCCGATCCGCCGTGCCGGGCGCCGCGGGTACCAGGGATTCTCCGGTACACCCCGGGGAGGTGCATACATGCAGGCTAACGTGCTTTGGTTCGAGGAGTGCAACGCGCGCCTGGCGCAGGAGGTCGGCGGGAAGTGCTCCAGCCTGGGCGAACTGCTGCAGGCCAACATCCCAGTGCCGCCGGGCTTCGCCGTGACGACCGGAGCCTACGCGGAGCACCTTTCGAGCTCGGGGATCGAGGACCTGATCAGCGACAGCCTTCAGAGCCTGAACCCCGATGACGGTACGGCGGTTGCAGCGGCCAGCGCACAGATCCGCGGCCGCATCCTGGCGGAGGGAGTGCCGACGAAGCTCGCCGCGGACATCGGCGCCGCCTACAGTCGGCTTGCAAAGCTGTCGGGCGACTCCGCGGTACCCGTCGCCGTGCGCTCCAGCGCCACCGCCGAGGACCTGCCGGGAGCGAGCTTCGCGGGGCAGCACGAGACGCAGCTCTGGGTGCGCGGGCTGCCTGCGGTGCTGAAGGCGGCGGCGAGCTGCTGGGCGAGTCTCTACGACGTGCCCGCAGTGACGTACCGCCTGCGCATGGGCATCCCGCACCGCGACGTGCGCATGAGCGTGGGCGTCCAGAGGATGGTGCCGGCGCGTGCCGCCGGGGTGATGTTTACCCTCGATCCCGTGAACGGGGACCGCTCGCAGGTCGTCATCGAGGCCGCATGGGGCCTGGGGGAGGCGGTGGTGAACGGTGAGGTCACGCCCGACCGCTTCCATGTCGACAAGGTGCGCCTGGAGGTCACACAGTCCACCTGCTCCGCAAAGTGGCAGGAGTATGTGCCGGAGGCCGGCGGGGGCGTTCTGCTGCGGCAGGTCGAGCCGGCGCGAGCCCAGGCCATGTGCCTGACCGTGGACGACGCCATCCGGCTGGCGACGGTCGCGCTGCACATCGAGCACCATTATGGCTGTCCGCAGGACATCGAGTGGGCCTTGGACGACTCGACGGCCGTCCGCTCGTTCTTCATCCTGCAATCCCGGCCGGAGACAGTGTGGAGCAGGAAGCGGCGGCCGCTGGTCGCTCCGCAGCGAAGTGCTCTCGGCTATGTCGCCAATGCGCTCGTCAACCGCATGTGGACCGACCAGGGCTGACATGGCCCGGACGGGCACAGGCCGGAACCGGCGACGACGGGGGGGTGCGCCGTGACGATTGCAGGTTTCATCTTCGACGTGGACGGCTGCGTGGCGCTTGGGCCGCGGGCGATCCCCGGAGCGCCGGAGACCCTCAAGGGGCTGCGCGATCAGGGCTATCGCATGGTGTTTTGCAGCAATGAGAGCTCGCGCACGCGTGAGGCGATGGCGGAAAGGCTGGAGGCAATGGGCATCCAGGCTGCTTCCGGGGAGGTGGTCACCGCTGCGGAGGTAGCGGCGGAGTATCTCGAGACGCATCATCCCGGCGCCAAGGTCTACGCCATCGGCTCACCGGTACTCCTGAGGACCCTGCAGGATCGCGGTACGCAGCTGGTGGGCGGCGATGCATCATCGGCCGCGAACGTGGTCCTGGTCGGGCGCGACCAGGAGTTCCACTACAGCAAACTGGAGGCGGCCTGCCGCCACATCTGGGCGGGGGCCACATTTCTGGCCATCAATCTGGATCGCAAGCTGCCCACGCACAATGGTCTCGTCCCCGGCACCGGAGCACTGGTGGCCGGCGTCGCGTACGCGACGAGCCGCGAACCGCTGGTGCTCGGCAAGCCCTCCGTGTGGGCGGCCAGGACCGCCCTGTCCGCGCTGGGTCTCGAGGCATCGCAAGTCGTGGTGGTTGGCGACCAGCTGGATCCGGACATCCGCATGGGGCGGGCCGCAGGCTGCCAGACGGTCCTGGTGCTGACGGGCGGCTCGACACAGGAAGACGCCGACAACGCGCTCGACGACCGTCGACCCGGGGTGGTCCTTCCCGGCGTCGGCGACCTGCCGGCCTGGCTGCAGGGGCAGACCGTCGCGCGCTGAATCAGCAGATCCCGCGCTGCGCCGATCGCCCTCTCGGCTGAGCTGCGACACGGTACCGACCCAGGACCGGTCGATCTTCAGGTGTTCCCTTGCGACCGGGCCGTGAGGATACCCCGAACACGAAGACTGCCGGGGGTGCAATGGATGCGGCTGATCATCGGTATGTCGGGTGCGACGGGAGCGGTCTACGGGGTGCGCCTTCTGCAGATTCTCTCGCAGATGGACCACATCCAGACGGAACTCGTCATCTCCAGGTGGGCGGAGGCGACCATCGCGCTGGAGACTCCCTTCGCGGCCGGCGAAGTGAGGAAGATGGCGACCAGGGCCCACTCCTACCAGAACCTCGCGGCGCCGATATCCAGCGGCTCTTTCCCGGTGGACGGGATGGTCGTCATCCCCTGCAGCATGAAGACGCTGGCATCGATCCGGCTGGGGCTGGCGGACAACCTTCTGACACGAGCGGCCGATGTGACGATCAAGGAGCATCGGCGCCTCGTCCTTGTTGCCAGGGAGACGCCACTCAGCGAGATCCACCTGGAGAACATGCTGACGCTCGCCCGCATGGGGGTCGTGATCCTGCCGCCGATGCCGGCCTTCTACAACCGGGCGCAGACCGTTGAGGATCTCGTCGACCACACGGTCGCGAGAGTTCTCGATCAGATGGGGATCGCGCATCAGATTGGGCAGCGCTGGGGCGTTGCGGGTGCAGAGGATGGTCTCGAAGGCGCCGGTGCGGCGCCTGACCTGAGAAGCGGCTCGCTGCTGCCGTAGGGACCGAGCCCTGGGTGGGTCTTTTGGGTCCTGATCGGGTCGCGGACCGGGATGGGATGATGCGCCAGTGGCGGCCGCCGCTTCGGACGCCGGACGCCGGCCAAGGCATGGCAAGGGGGCGGCACAGCATGAGTCTATGGGTCTCCGTGCCCTGCAGCGCAGAGGAGCAGGAGTGGCTGCAATGGCTGGGAGGCGCCCTCAGGTTGTCGTCGGACCGCCTTTGGCGAAGATCCGGTGTCGAAGCCGCCTTTGTCACCCGGGACGTCTGGCGGCACTGGCAGCTTCCCGAGCCGCCTGCGCCGATTGTGAGTTTCGGCGTATCCGATCTCACCGTCGCTGAGCGCATCGTTGCGGCAGGTGCACACTGGGCGAGCGAGGTGACGCCACGCCCCTGGGGGATCACCGCCGGGTTCTTGCGCTTTCCCTCCGGTCTGCTGGTGGAGATCGCCTTGATGCCCGGCGCAGCCGAGTAGGCTCTGAGGCGGCGGGAGCTGGGTGCACGGGGATCGAGACGGGGACTGGCGCCCGCACGTCGCCCGTCGGCCGATCGTGGCTGCACCTCCCGGCTGGCTCGGGCAGAGCGGCGGAAGATGGCAGCGGAGGGGGGGCGCCATGGCGATCTCGGGTTTCATCTTTGACGTCGACGGCTGCCTGGCGCTGGGACCTCGGGCGATCCCCGGAGCGCCGCAGGCCCTGCGGCAGCTGCGCGGTGAGGGGTATCGGATGGTGTTTTGCAGCAATGAGTGTTCGCAGACGCGCGAGGCGATGGCCGCG
>JAKAPV010000102.1 GCA_021806845.1 Bacillota bacterium
CAGAGATATACGGTCGCGTCCGGGCGCGTCGCGTGCCCGCCAAGCGCCGCGATGACGGAGGAGATGACGTCCTGCCGCCGGGCGTAGCCGGCGACACGCTCTGTGAGCGCCCGGTCCTCGTGCGGGTCGAGCGCGGCGCGACCGGCTGCCTGGATTGGAAGGTAGGCGCCCGCGGCGACGTTCTCGTGCACGCGCGAGAGGGGTGCCAAAAGGTCCGGATTGCCGACCGCCGCACCCAGGCGGAAGCCCTGCATGTCGTAGGACTTCGAGAAGGTGAAGAGTTCGATGGCGAGAGATTCCGCGCCGCGCACCTTGCGCACCGAGAGCGCCGGGCCCTGACCGCGCAGGACGATCTTTGCGTACGCGAGGTCGTAGGCGAGCGGCAGATCATGCTGCCGGCAGAAGTCGACGGTTTCCTCGAGGAAGGCGGCCGTTGCCGTGGCACCGGTCGGGTTGTGCGGGTAGTTGAGGAACATGAGGCGCGCGTTCGCGAGAAGTTCCGCATCGAGATCGGCGTAATCCGGCAGGTAATGCAGCTCCGGGCGCAGCGCGAGGGGGATCGGCTCGCCGCCCGCGAGCGCGACACCAGCTGCGTAGGTCGGGTAGCCGGGATCCGGCACGAGCGCGCTCTCGCCCGGGTCCACATAGGCGAGCGGCAGCAAGGCGATAGCGAGCTTCGAACCTTCGACGACTAGGACGTTCTCCCGCGTGCAGCGCGTCCCGTATGTGCGCTCGTACCATTGGGCGAAGGCGCTGCGCAGGCTGTCCGCGCCCTCGTACGGCGGGTAGCGGTGGGCGTCCGGGTCGAGGGCCGCCTTGCGCAGGGCCTCTACGATCGCCGGCGAGGCGGGCCAGTTCGGATCCGATTGCGAGAGGTCGCAGATCTCGCGGCCATCTGTACGCGCGGCTTCGATCCGTTCCTCAGTGTGCTGAAGATGTAACGGGGCACATCGTGCAGGCGATTCGCCGGGATGGGGGACATGGACGGCACCTCCGACCGCTAGCGTTCCCACTCGGCACAGGCCCGCGAATACGCAATTCCCGCGCAGGTCCAAGTCCTGAAGCAGCGGAGCGCCCACGTCCGATCGAATGACAAATTAAGACAGGTGGGGTAAAATATGTCGAAAGGGGGTGCAGGCACGGCCCGTCGCAATGAAAGAGAGGCCCCACAGTATGTTCGGTCCTTGCCAGACCCCCGTCTGTCAGTTCTGCCGTCAGGTTGGCAGGGACATGGGGCGCGCGTGTGCATCATTGATACCGGCTGTGAGCCGTTTTCTCCGATTCGTCGAGGTATTCGGAACGAAGATGTCCGTGATTTCGTTAACCCACTTGGGCACGCCTTGGATGAGTCGCCAGACCGCCATGGCACCACAGTCGCCTCAATTATCAGACAGTACGCTCCGGCGGTGACGCTCGGTGTCGCCAAGGTTGGAGTCGGCCCAAATGTTGACCTTGAGGCTACACTACAAGCCTTGCGTTGGGCGCGCGACGAGTGGGGGGCCCATGTCGTGAACTTGTCCCTGGGGTTCCATGGATGTAGAATGGGGACCTGTTCCGTGTGTACGCAGGCGAACTCCCTCGTACGGCAAGGCATTGTTGTGGTGGCCGCTGCTGGGAACTATAACAGCAACGTCCCGCGTAGTAGCGAATTGACCTGCCCGGCCCGAGCGTCCCGAGTGGTCGCGGTAGGTGCCGTTGACGAGTCTGGTGCCTTCGCTGCATACAACATCAGTGAGACGAACGGCCTCGCCAAGCCAAATATTCTGGCACCAGGAACGATCAAACTCGCTGCAGGCGAGACATTTACCGGCACGTCCTTCGCTGCGCCGGTAGTCACTGCCGCTATCGCGGCACTGGGGCAGCGGATGGGGTATACGAACGCCGTCGATTTACTTGTCAGCACTGCTTCAGAGACAGTTAAGGTTCCGGGCGCAGGTGGATGGAGCAGATACGGCGTAATGGACTTCGCAAGAGCTTGGGAGGTGGCGTCGAGTGGATAAGTACGTCGTTGTGTACCAGGAGGGTAGTGATCTTGACACGCTGAGATCGCTGGCAACGATCGAGTGGGAAGACCCCGTGTCGGGTATCGCTGTCGTTCGATGCACATCGGTTCAGCTCGCCTCCATCAGACGCCTGCCTTATGTCGTGTCTGTGGAGGAACCCCAAGTAGGAACCGTACTCGTTTGACATCCCAGCGGAGAGCGCCCCTCGGGGCGCTCTCATCATCTGTGCCTTCCGCGTCTGGGCCGGCAAGGACGTAATCTCGACTCACCCTAAAACTACAAGAGATCGTTGCCGGTCCAAGTGGGCCTATGCGGGTGGCGGGCCTGCGAGGTCTCCCGAGATATACCTCTGCAGCGTTGGCCCGGCGGCGCGCACCAGTTCCTCGCCGTCCAGGGACGCGATCGGCTCCATCCGCAGGATGTAGCGCGTCATCAGGAGTCCGACCACCTGGCTTGCGACCAGCGAGACGCGCAGTTCGCGGTCCGGCGCGTCGATGCGGTCAGCCACGCGCGCCAGAATGGCGCCCCGGACGAAGTCGCGCAGCATCGCACCGGCGCGCTCGTGGGTCAACGCCGAGCGAAGGAGCCCGATCGCGGTCCGCTGCAGGGTTTTGTCTTCCCAGATGCGGATGATCGTCCGCACCAGCAGCTCGCCAAGGCGCCCGTCGGAAGCCGCCGACGGGTTCGCGGCGAGCGCCCCGCCAACCAATTCTGGCAGATTCGGCAGGCGCATCGCCGCAGCGAAGAGACTGTCCTTGCTGCCGTAGTAATGGTGGACGAGCGCGGGATCGACGCCGGCAGCCGACGCGATGTCGCGGATGCTTGCGCTGTCGTAGCCCTGCTCCGCGAAGAGCTTGCGCGCTGCGGTGAGGATCGCGCTGCGGGTCCCGCTCTCGCCCGGACGGCGGCCGCGCCGCGTCCCGCGGCCCTGCGTGCCGCTCATGAGGCGCCGGAGACCCCGACCGAGGCGATCTGGACGAACCGCTCCTCGAGCGTCGCGGGGGCCTCCCGCACGGTGCACTCCCGGCCCGCAAGCGCCTGCTCGACCTCCGCCGGGGACGAGCCGACCACGCGCAGGGTGCGTCCAACCAGCGCCGGCGTCATGCCCTTCTCCTCTAGCGCTGTGAGGGCTCCCGGCCAGTCGGGCGCGTCGACGACCGCGACGCGTTCGCCCCGCAAGATGTCGGAGAGCTTGCCCTCCGCGACGACCCGTCCGTCCGCCATGATCACCAGGCGATCGCACTCCTCCGCCTCTTCCATGTAGTGCGTGGTCACCAGCACGCCCGCGCCGCCATCTGAGGCGTCGCGCAGTACGTCCCAGAGGCGCGCGCGCACGAGCGGGCCGACACCGGACGTGGGTTCGTCAAGGATCAGGAGATCCGGGCGGTGCGCCAGCGCCTGCGCGAAGGCCACGCGGCGCTGCGTGCCGAGGGGGAGCCGCCCGACCGGCAGCGTCTCCCGGGCGAGGTCTGCGGGAAGCGCTCCAAGCGGGCTTCGGAAGACCGCCTGCGAAAAGCGCAGGTTCTCGAGCGGCGTGAGGTCGTCGTAGAGACCGAGGCCCTGCGGCACGTAGCCGATGCGCCGCCGCGTCGTCCGCGACGGGGGCTCGCCGAACAGCCGCACTTCACCCGCAGTGACCGGCAGGAGCCCGAGCAGCATGCGCAGGAGCGTCGTCTTGCCGGCACCGTTCGCGCCGAGGAGGCCGACGATCTCTCCTGGCTGGACCGCAAGGCTGACCCGGTCTACGGCGAGATGGTCTCCGAACCGGCGCGTCACGTCCCTACACGCGGCGAGCGGGTCGGTCATCGGCCGACACCTCCCTGCGCCGCGTCCTCCAGATCTCCCCGCAGGATTGCGGCGGTGACCGCGTCCTGCAGATCAGGGCGGATGGCATAGCCCGGCGTCTCGCCCTCGCCCTGCGGCTGCCAGACGCGCCATGTCCGGCCGCGCCTCCAGGACCGGAGCGCGGCATCTCCCACCGGTCTGCGCTCTGCGAGGGCGAGGGTTCCCGGCATCGCCGCAGTGATGGCGTCCGGGGTCCCGACGGCGACCGGCCGCCCGCCTTCCAGTACTAGAAGCTCCGCAGCCCGCTCCGCCTCGTCGAGGTAGGACGTTGCGAGCGCCACGGCTGCGCCCTCGGCAGCCGCCCGCGCGATCAGCCACCAGAGGTCGGACCGACTGACGGGATCGACTCCGGTCGTAGGCTCGTCGAGTATGAGCAGCCGCGGCCGGTGCAGCATCGCCATCAGCACGCCGAGCTTCTGTCGCATGCCGCCGGAGAGTTCGCTGCCCAGCCTCGCGCGCGCGCGGTCAAGGCCCATGCGCCCAAGGAGATCCCCGCTGCGCTCCATTAGCGCCTCGTGCGGGAGGCCGTAGGCTGCCGCGACGAAGGAGAGATTCTCGTCGACGGACAGGTCAGGGTAGACACCGGACGATGCGGGCATGTAGCCGATCTCCTCGGCCCGCGGCCGCACGACCTCCCCCGCATCTGGCCGGAGCGCCCCTGCGATCGCGCGCAGGAGGGTCGTCTTGCCGGCCCCGTCCCCCCCGACGACGCAGCGCACTTCTCCTTGCACGGCATGGAATGTGACCTCCTTCAGCGCGGTGCGGCGGCCAAAGCGCACGGTGACCCCTGTGGCGCCCCAGTTCATGAGAGACTCCGTGCGCCGGCGCGGCGCGCGCGCAGCGGACTCGGCGAGAGCAGCCGGCGAAAGCGCAGCGTCGCGAGCGTCACCGAAACGGCGCCCAGCGCGGCGAGAAACCCGAACGGCGCCAAGAGGTCCGCGAAGGGCGCACCCCGCAGCATGACCGCCCGCGAGATCTCGACGAAGTAGGTGAGGGGCAGGATGTAGGCGATCCAGCGCACGCCAGCCGCCATCGAGCCCAGCGGGAAGATCAGGCCGGAGAGCAGGATCTGTGGCAGGATCGTCATCATCGCGAGCTGGATGGCCTGCCCCTGGTTCTGCGAGACGCTCGAGATCAAAACGCCGATGCTGAGCGTCACGAAGAGGAAGAGGAGTGCCCCCGCCATCAGCAGCGGGACCGAGCCGTGCATGGGCACGCCGAAGAGCAGCATGCCGCAGATGAGCACGATGAACAGGTCCAGTGCCGCGACGATGAAGTACGGCGCGATCTTGCCGATGAGGACGTCCCAGGGCGAGAGCGGCATCACGGCCAGCTGCTCGAGCGTGCCGGCCTGACGCTCGCGGACGACGCCCAGACTCGCGATCAGCGTTCCGATGAAGACCAGGATCACCCCGGCAAGGCCCGGTACCATCACGACGTCCGTCTTGAGGCCGGGGTTGTAGAGCACCTGCACCTTGGGAGGAAGCGAGGCGGTGGGCACCAGGAGGACATGTCCAGGCGGCATCGCCGCAAGCAGCTGTGCGAGCAGGGCCCTCGGGGATGCTGCCCGCCCGATCGCGGCCTCCGCTGCCCGGGCCGTGAAGAGGTCCGCACCGTCGATGAGCGCCCGGATGGAATGTTCATCCGCAACGAAGACGATACTCACCGTGCCGCTCTGCAGGTCCTTTTTCGCCTGCGCGACGCTCTCGCCGGGGACCGCGCGCACGGGATCGAACGGGCTGTGCAGCTGCTTCGCGTAGGAAGCTGCCTGCGGCCCGATGACCAGCGCCGAGATCTTCGAGACGTCGAAGCTCGCGGCGTAGCCGAAGATCACCAGCAGCATCACCGGCAGCACGATCATCATTGCCAAGGTCCGCTTGTCGCGCCGCAGCTGACGGAACTCCTTCACGACCATCGCCCACACGGAAGCCACCTCTTCCCAGGCATCTCACCAGTAATTCTACACTTGATGAATTCATTTGGAAAGAGATCGTCATATGCACGGGAAACCGACATGTAGAACAAATGTACGTAGTACCTGTGCTATACTTTTGCTGAAACGGCTGCCGGGGAGGAAACGGATTGTCGGGGGAGATCGTGGTCCGCGGCGCCCGCCAGCACAACCTCAAGAACGTGGACTTGCGCATCCCGCGCGACAAGCTCGTCGTCGTGACCGGCCTCTCCGGCAGCGGCAAGAGTTCATTCGCGTTCGACACCCTGTACGCCGAAGGACAGCGCCGCTACGTGGAGTCGCTGTCCGCCTACGCCCGCCAGTTCCTGGGCCAGATGGACAAGCCGGACGTGGATGCGATCGAGGGACTCAGTCCCGCGATCTCGATCGACCAGAAGACGACGTCGCGCAACCCGCGTTCGACGGTCGGCACCGTCACGGAGATCTACGATTACCTCCGGCTCCTGTACGCGCGCGTCGGGCATCCCCACTGTCCCAACTGCGGCCGGCCCATCGAGCAGCAGACGGTGGAGCAGATGGTCGACCAGGTGCTCGCCTACCCGGAGGGATCGCGGGTTCAGATTCTCGCCCCGCTCGTGCGCGGCCGCAAGGGCGAGCACGAGAAGGCCCTGCAGGACGCCCGGCGGGAGGGATTCTCGCGGGTGCGGGTGGACGGGCAGATTCGGGAGCTTTCCGAAGAGATCGCGCTCGAGAAGAACAAGAAGCATGCGATTGAGGCGGTCGTGGACCGTATCGTCGTCCGCGACGGCATCCGCGACCGCCTTGCCGACTCCTTCGAGACGGCGCTGCGGCTGGGCGAGGGCCTGGCGGTGGTGCTGCAGGAAGACGGGAAGGACGCGCTCTTCTCGCAGAACTATGCCTGTCCCACCTGCGGCGAGAGCATCGCCGAACTGAGCCCGCGCATGTTCTCCTTCAACAACCCCTACGGCGCCTGCCCCGCCTGCAGCGGCCTCGGCTTCCACCTCGAGCCGGACGAGGACCTGATCGTGCCGGATTCGCGCCGCAGCCTGCGCGAAGGCGCGATCGCACCCTGGGCGACGTCGGAGTACTACGGCCAGCTCGTGCTCGCCGCGGCGAGGGCGATCGGCGCCGACCCGGATGCGCCGTTCGGAAAGCTCTCGCCGGAGCAGCGCCGCTTGCTGCTCTCCGGGATCGCCGAACCCATCCCGTTCGCCTATACGGGTGCCTACGGACGCCGCAGCGGGCGCACGCACTTTGGCGGCGCCATCGACTACGTGCGGCGCCGCCACCGCGATGCGTCGTCGGACCTGCAGCGCCAGGAACTCGAGGCGTACATGTCGCCCGTCGCCTGCTCGACCTGCAAGGGCAAGCGCTTGCGGCGTGAAAGCCTGGCCGTCACGGTTGGCGACCTGTCGATCGCAGATCTCACCGCCATGGCGGTGC
The DNA here is from genome assembly GCA_021806845.1 of Bacillota bacterium. Classification (GTDB taxonomy): domain Bacteria; phylum Bacillota; class Sulfobacillia; order JAJZYS01; family JAJYTV01; genus JAJYTV01. Next base: position 7,225 of record JAKAPV010000102.1, read on the forward strand.
GAGAGGCGCTTGCGTTCCTGCAGGGCCTCAAGCTGCGCGAGATGGAGCAGCTGATCGCCCGCGACGTGCTGCGCGAGATCGCGGAGCGACTCGGCTTCCTCGTGAGCGTCGGCCTCGACTACCTGACACTGGACCGCGCCGCAGCCACCCTCTCGGGCGGCGAGGCGCAGCGCATCCGGCTGGCGACGCAGATCGGCTCGGGGCTCGTCGGCGTCATCTACATCCTTGACGAGCCCTCGATCGGGCTGCATCCGCGCGACAACGAGCGGCTGCTCGGAACGCTCTGTCGCCTGCGCGACCTCGGGAACACGGTCCTCGTCGTCGAGCACGACGAGGAGACCTGGCGCGCCGCGGACTGGCTGATCGACTTCGGCCCGGGCGCCGGAGAGCATGGCGGCAGGGTGATCGCGGCCGGGACCTTGGCAGACATCGAGCGGAGCGAAGAATCCCTCACCGGACAATACCTGTCGGGCCGGCGCAGCATTTCCGTGCCCGAGGTGCGCAGACCGCTCGGCGACCGCTTCCTCCACCTGCGCGGAGCGCAGGGAAACAACCTCAAGGACGTGAACGTGGAGCTGCCGCTCGGGACGTTCATCGCCGTCACCGGGGTTTCCGGCTCCGGCAAGTCGACCCTCGTGAACGATATCCTCTACCGCGCCCTCGCGATGGAACTGAACGGGGCGCGTCGGCGCCCGCTCGCCTATCGCTCGATCGACGGTCTCGAGCACCTCGACAAGGTGGTCGACGTCGACCAGGACCCGATCGGCCGCACGCCGCGCTCCAATCCCGCCACCTATACGGGGCTTTTTGACCTCGTGCGCGACGTGTTCTCGCAGACGCCGGAGGCGCGCATGCGCGGCTACAAGGCGGGCCGCTTCTCGTTCAACGTGCGCGGCGGGCGCTGCGAGGCGTGCCACGGGGACGGCATCCTGCGCATCGAGATGCACTTCCTGCCGGACGTCTACGTGCCCTGCGAAGCCTGCAAGGGCAAGCGCTACAACCGGGAGACGCTCGAGGTGCGGTTCAAGGGCAAGACGATCTCCGACGTCCTCGAGATGACCGTCGACGAGGCGGTCGAGTTCTTCCAGGCACAGCCGCGCATCCGGCGCAAGCTCGAGACGCTCTCGCAGGTCGGACTCGGCTACATCCGCCTCGGACAGCCGGCGACGACGCTCTCGGGCGGCGAGGCGCAGCGCGTGAAGCTGGCGACGGAACTCTCCCGCCGCCAGGACGGCCGCACCTTCTACATCCTCGACGAGCCCACTACCGGTCTGCACCCGGCCGACGTGGAGCGCCTCTTGGACGTGCTGCACCGCCTGGTGGAAAGCGGCAACACCGTCCTCGTGATCGAGCACAACCTTGACGTGATCAAGACGGCTGACTACATCATCGATCTGGGGCCCGAAGGCGGGGAGGCCGGCGGCGAGATCATCGCCCAGGGACGCCCGGAGGAGATTGCACAGATGCCGCAGAGTTACACGGGCCGCTTCCTGCAGGACATCCTGCACCGTCAGCCGCTCGCCGGCGACTGATGTTCGAGGCTCTGCGCGACGCCGCCCGGGCCATGCCCGAGCGGCCTGGCGTCTATATCTTTCGCGATGAACAGGACACGGTGCTGTACGTCGGCAAGGCGAAGAGCCTGCGCGCGCGCACGCGCAGCTACTTCCAGTCGAGCCGCGGACTCGCCGCGAAGACGATCCGGCTCGTGCAGGAAGCGAGCCGCCTGGAGTTCATCGTCACCCGCAGCGAGGTCGAGGCGCTCGTCCTGGAGCAGAACCTCATCAAGGAGCATCGCCCGAAGTACAACGTCCTCCTGAAGGACGACAAGCGGTATCCCTACCTCAAGCTGACGAACGAGAAGTTTCCACGGCTCCTCGTCGTCCGAAAGGTGCAGCCGGATGGCGCGCGCTATTTCGGACCCTTTCCGAGTTCAGGCCGCATGCAGGAGACGCTGCGCGTGATGCGGCGCCTCTTCCCCCTGCGCACCTGCTCCGATCAGAAGTTTCGCACCGTCGCGCGCCCCTGCCTCATGTATCACATCGGCCGCTGCAGCGCCCCCTGCACCGGTGTCGTGAACGAAGCGCAGTACCGGGAGACCGTTTCGGAGGCTGACGCCTTCCTCTCCGGGCACCCGGAGGAGGTGCTGCGCCGGCTGCGCTTGCGCATGGACGAGGCGGCGGAGGCGCTGCGCTTCGAGGAGGCGGCCGAACTGCGAGACCGCATCCGGGCGGTCGAATACGTGACGAGCCCGGTGCAGCAGGTCGACACGGGGCAGGCGCAGGAGCGCGACGTCGTGGGCATCGCCCGCGAGGGGGACCGGGCCGTCGGCCAGATCTTCCGCGTGCGCGAGGGCAAGCTCGTCGGGCGGGAGCGCTACGTGCTGCGCGTCGCGGAGGACGACC
>JAKAPV010000103.1 GCA_021806845.1 Bacillota bacterium
GCACGACGGTCACGCTGAACCACCTGACGACGGTGAACGGCGCCAGCGTCGTGACCTCGCCTGGCATCGGCTCGATCCTCTTGATCGTGATCGTGCTGACGGCGGGCTCCGTGTTCCTGATGTGGATCGGCGAGATGATCACAGAGTTCGGCATCGGCAACGGCGCCTCGCTGATCATCTTCGCGGGCATCGTCTCGCGGCTGCCGTCCGGCATCAGCACGGCGATCCAGTACCTGAACGCGGGCACCATCTCGATCCTCGAGCTGCTCGTGCTGCTCTTGCTCGCGGTGCTCGTGATCGCGGTCGTCATCGTCATGCAGGAGGGCGAGCGCCGGGTGCCGGTGCAGTACGCGAAGCGGCTTGTCGGCCGGCGCATGTACCAGGGCACCAGCTCGCACATCCCCATCAAGGTCAACGCCGCCGGCGTGATCCCGCTGATCTTCGCGGTGTCGCTCCTGTTCCTGCCGCAGACGCTCGCGTCGTTCTTCCCTGGTCTGCACGGCCTCGCGAACTTCCTCAACCCCGGCCAGCCGTTCATGGTTGTCGTGGAGTTCCTGCTCGTCGTCGCGTTCACGTTCTTCTACACGGGCGTCGTCTTCAAGCCAAATGACGTGGCCGACAATATCCGCAAGATGGGCGGCTTCATCCCCGGCATCCGACCCGGCCGGCCGACGGCGCAGCACCTCGAGAAGGTGTCGAACCGCATCACCGTGCTGGGCGCCATCTTCCTCGGCATGATCGCGGTCCTTCCGTCGTTCGTCGTCGCGGCCACCGGCATCCAGGTCTACTTCGGCGGCACCGCGCTCCTGATCGTCGTGGGCGTCGCCCTCGACACGATGAAGCAGATCCAGGCGCAGATGATCATGCGCAACTACTCCGGCTTCCTGAAGTCGTAGAGAGGAGGGAATCCACATGCGCGCAGTCCTCATGGGCCCGCCCGGCGCGGGCAAGGGTACGCAGGCCAAGTTTCTCGCGCAGGACGCCGCCGTGCCGCAGATCGCGACCGGCGACATCCTGCGCAAGGCCCGCGAGGAGGGCACGCCGCTCGGCAAGGAGGCGCAGTCCTACATGGACCGCGGCGCACTCGTGCCGGACGCGGTCGTGATCGGACTCATCCAGCAGCGGCTCGCCGAGCCGGATGCGGCGCAGGGTTTCCTCCTCGACGGCTTCCCGCGCACGGTGCCGCAGGCCGAGGCGCTCGACGGTCTGCTCGCGGGTCTCCAAAGCCCGCTGGAAGACGTGCTCCTGATCGACGTGCCGGCGGAGGCGATCGTGCGCCGGCTCTCGGGCCGCCGCACCTGCCCCGCCTGCGGGCGCCCCTACCATGTCGAGAGCGATCCGCCGCCCGCGGACGGCCGCTGCGGCAGTTGCGGCACGGAGCTCGTGACCCGGCCGGACGACCGTCCGGAAACGGTGCAGGAGCGGCTGAAGGTCTATGCCGAGAGCACGGCGCCCCTGCGCGACTACTATGCCGCGAAGGGCCTCTTGCGCGTCATCGACGGCCTCGGTGCGGTCGAGGAGGTGACGGCGCGCCTGCAGGCGGCGCTGCGCGGGTGATCGTGCTGAAGGCGGAGTGGGAGATCGAAAAGATGCGGCGTGCGGGGGCGCTCACCGCACAGGCGCGCGACTACGTCGCGGCGCTGGTGCGGCCCGGACTTACGACGCGCGAACTCGACGAGGCCGCCCGCCGCTTCATTGCAGAGCGAGGCGGCACCCCCTCCTTCCTCGGCTACCAGGGTTTCCCGGCCAGCATCTGCGCTTCGGTGAACGGCGTCGTCGTGCACGGGATCCCCGGCGACCAGGTGCTGCGCGATGGTGACATCGTCTCGCTCGACCTCGGGGTGATCGTCGACGGCTACCATGGCGACACGGCGGTGACGGTAGCGGTCGGCCGCGTGTCCCAGGAGGTCCAGGAGCTCCTCGACGCGACGCGGCGCTCCCTGCTCGCAGGCGTCGCGCAGGCCCGGCCCGGCAACCACCTGAGCGATATCTCCCACGCCGTCGAGGAGGTCGCGACAGGGGCCGGCTTCTCGGTGGTCGTCGACTTCGTCGGACACGGCATCGGCAGGGAGATGCACGAGGATCCCCAGATCCCCAACTACGGCCCGCCGGGCAGAGGTGTCCAGCTGAAGCGCGGCATGGTGCTCGCGATCGAGCCGATGATCAACATGGGCGGTCCCGACGTGCGCATCCGGGATGACGGCTGGACGGTCGAGACGATCGACGGCAAGCCTTCCGCACACTTCGAACACACCGTTGCCGTGGGCGATCCTCCGGATGTGCTCACGGCGCCATGAAGCGAGGCGGACATCGTGGAGATCGGCGATCTCGTACGCGTGCTGCGCGGTCGCGACCGCGGCCGGATCTTCCTGGTGATCGGGCACAGCGTGCAGCGGGTGCAGCTGGTTGACGGCGACCTGCGGCCCATGAAACGCCCCAAGTCGAAGAATCCGCGCCATGTCGAGGTGGTCGGCGAAGTGCCAAGGGAGATGCGGCAGCGGCTTGAAGCCGGACACGCGCCCACCGACGCCGACGTGCGTGGCCTGATCGCACAGAGCGCAGCCCAGTCGGAAGGAGGAGATGCGAGTGCCGAGAGATGACAATATCGAGGTGGAGGGCAAGGTCGTCGAGCCGCTTCCCAACGCCATGTTCCGTGTGGAGCTCGACAACGGGCACAAAGTTTTGGCACACGTGTCCGGCAAGTTGCGCATGCACTTCATACGTATCCTGCCGGGCGATCGCGTGACCGTCGAGTTGTCCCCGTACGACCTGACCCGTGGCCGGATCACCTACCGGCTGAAGTAGGAGGGATCTCATGAAGGTGCGGCCGTCAGTGAAAGTCATGTGCGAGAAGTGTAAGATCATTAGGCGACACGGCGTCGTCATGGTGATCTGCGAAAATCCCAAGCACAAGCAGAAGCAGGGCTAGGAGGTAAGGCATTTGGCACGAATCGCTGGCGTCGACCTGCCGCGCGAGAAGCGGGTGGAAGCGGCGCTGCCGTACATCTACGGCATCGGCTGGAGCATCAGCCGCAAGATTCTGGCGCAGACGGGCATCAACCCGGACACCCGCGTGCGCGATCTCAGCGAGGAAGAGGTTTCTCGCCTGCGCGAGATCATCGACAAGGAGTACCGGGTGGAAGGCGAACTGCAGCGCCAGGTGCAGATGAACATCCGGCGTCTGATCGAGATCGGTTCGTACCGCGGCCTGCGTCACCGCAGGGGCCTGCCGGTACGCGGCCAGCGCACCCAGACCAACGCGCGCACGCGCAAGGGTCCCGCCAGGACCGTCGGCGTGCGCCGCAAGAAGTAAAGGCAGGGAGGCGGAAGATTGCCAGCCAAGAAGGGTGTCCAGGCACGGCCCCGCCGGCGTGAACGCAAGCACGTCGAACGCGCCGTCGCACATATCCGCAGCACGTTCAACAACACCATCGTGACCATCACCGACCCGAGCGGCGCGACCCTCTCGTGGGCGACCGCAGGAACCCAGGGCTTCAAGGGCAGCCGCAAGTCCACCCCGTTCGCCGCGCAGATGGCGGCGGAGACCGCGGCGAAGGCCGCGATGGAGCACGGTGTCCGCGAGGTCGAGGTGTTCGTCAAGGGACCGGGTTCGGGCCGCGAGGCCGCGATCCGCAGCCTGCAGACGGCGGGTCTCGAGGTCAGCGCGATCAAGGATGTCACGCCGATTCCGCACAACGGCTGCCGGCCGCCGAAGCGGCGGCGCGTCTAGGAAAGGAGGGGGTAAGCAAGGATGGCTCGTCACACAGGTCCCGTATGCCGGCTTTGTCGACGCGAGGGCATGAAGCTCTTCCTCAAGGGAGACCGCTGCTTCTCCGACAAGTGTCCGATCGTGAAGAAGCAGCGCAACCAACCGCCGGGACAGCACGGCCTCGGACGGCGCAAGATGTCCGAGTACGGCGTCCAGATGCGCGAGAAGCAGAAGGTCCGCCGCTTCTACGGCGTCCTGGAGGCCCAGTTCTCGCGCTACATGGACAAGGCGCAGCGCAGCCAGGGCCGCACCGGCGACGTCATGCTGGCGCTCCTTGAGCGCCGGCTCGACAACGTCGTCTACCGCATGGGCTTTGCCCTGTCGCGGCCGGAGGCCCGCCAGCTCGTGCGCCATGGACATTTCACCGTCAACGGGCAGAAGGTTTCCATCCCTTCCTACCTGACGCGTCAGGGGGAGGAGATCGAGGTGCGCCAGCGCTCTCGGGAGCGCGCGGCCATCAAGGAGATCGTGGAGCGCGGGGGCGCTCGGCCGACCCCGGAGTGGGTCGAGGTTCAGCGGGATCAGTACAAGGGACGCATCGTGCGCCTTCCGGAGCGGGGAGACGTCGACGTCCCCGTGGAGGAGCACCTCATCGTCGAGCTCTACTCCCGCTAAGACGAGGGAGGACGGTACGTGAACGAGTTCCAAAAGCCGCAGATCCAGTGCGTTGAGATGAACGAGGAGACCGGGTACGGCCGTTTCGTCGTCGAACCGCTCGAGCGGGGCTTCGGCATCACCTTGGCGAACAGCCTCCGCCGCATCCTGCTGTCGTCGCTGTCCGGCGCTGCCGTCACTTCGGTCCGGATCCAGGGCGTCCTGCACGAGTTCTCCACCGTTCCGGGCGTGCGCGAGGACGTCACGGACATCGTGCTGAACCTGAAGGCGCTCGCGCTGCGCATGCACGGCGAGGGGCCGAAGGGCCTGCGCATCGAGGCGCACACGGAAGGGCCGGTGCTGGCGGGCGAGGCGATCCAGGACCCGGAGCTCGAGGTGCTCAACCCCGAGCTCGTGATCGCGACGCTCGACAGGGGCGCCGAGCTCGTGATGGACGTGACGATCGAGATGAACCGCGGCTACGTGTCGGCCGAGCGCAACAAGCGCCCGGACCAGCCGATCGGCGTCATCGCGATGGACGCCATGTTCTCCCCGGTTACCCGCGTGAACTACGCGATCGAGGATACCCGCGTCGGCCAGGTCACCGACTACGACAAGCTGACGGTGGAGATCTGGACGAACGGCGGCATCCGCCCCGACACGGCGCTCGTCGAGTCGTCGCGGATCCTTGAAGACCACCTGCAGCTCTTCAGCGGCCTCTCGGTCGACTCGCAGCGCCCGCAGGCGGCCCAGGACGCGCCGACCGACAAGCGCGACCGGCTGCGCGAGATGCCGATCGAGGAACTCGAACTGTCGGTCCGGTCGTTCAACTGCCTGAAGCGCGCTGGCATCAACACGGTGGCGGAACTGGTTTCGCGCACCGACGAAGAGATGATGAAGGTGCGCAACCTCGGCAAGAAGTCGCTCGAGGAAGTAAAGGCAAAGCTGCAGCAGTTCAACCTGAGCCTGCAGAAGTCCGAGGACTAGAAGGAAGGGGGGATACCCGATGCCGATGCGCAAGCTGGGCAGGCGTACCGACGTGCGCAAGATGCTCCTGCGCAATCAGGTCACGTCGTTCCTGCACGCGGAGCGCTTCGTGACGACCGAGGCCAAGGCGAAGGAAGTCTCGGCGATCGCCGAGCAGCTCATCACGATGGCGCGCGAGGACAACCTGAACACGCGCCGCCAGGCGGCTGCCTACCTGCTGGACGAGGACGTGCTGCGCAAGCTGTTCGTCAACATCGCCCCCAAGTACAAGGACCGTCAGGGCGGCTACACCCGCGTCGTCCGCCTCGGCCAGCGCCGCGGCGACGCCGCGCCGATGGCCGTACTCGAGCTCGTCTGATGCTCTCGGCCCGGGGCGCCCTGGTGCGCCGCGGGCAGTTCTCCCTGCGCGGCGGCATGAGCGTCGGCCCGGGGGAACTGCACGCCCTCGTGGGCCGCAACGGAGCGGGCAAGACGACGTGGCTGCGCATGCTCGCGGGTCAGATCGCTCCTGCTGCCGGCGAGGTGCTGTGCGGCGGGGAACCCTGCCGGCCGCCGCGTGTCGCATACCTGCCGGCGCGCGCTGAGGACGCCGTCCTCGGCGCGCGCCGGTTGCTCGAAGTGGACCTGACGCTCTCGCTGCAGGGCGACGCGCGCGACCCGGCGCCGCGGCTCGCCGCCCTCGAGCGGCTGCTGGACATCTCGCCGGAGCGCGTGGGCCGCAGCGGGGAGATCTTCCTGCGGGCGCTGCTCGGCCTCCTCGCCATGCAGCCGTCGGTGCTGTTGCTCGATGAGCCGACGTCGCGTCTCGACCCCGCGTCGCGGGATGCCGTCTTCCGCGCGCTGCGCCGCCTGCGGCAGGCGGGCGTCACGGTCGTCGCCGCGACCCACGATCCTGAGCTGGCGCGCGGCGCAGACCGCATGTGGCTGGTCGCGGACGGGGCTGTCGCGCCGTCCGGCCTCGAGGAGGCCGTCGCGCGCGGCGCCCTGCGCTTGCCGGGGCCCGCGGCCGCTTTCCCGGGGCTGCCGGCCCGCGTGGACGCTAGCGGTGCCCTGCGCCTCCTCCTGCGGCCATGATCGCGCTGCGCGACTTCACGCCGCGCGGCGGCGGCGGGCCGTATGATCTCGCGCTCGCATCCGGCCAGGTGCTCGGCCTGCTCTGCGCGGACGGCGGGGAGGCCCGGGCCTTCCTCGAGGCGGCGGCCGGCAGCCGGAGGCACGGCGGCCGCATGGAGATCCTCGGCAAGGGGCGCAGGGGGCGAGATGTCGCCTATGCGCCGGACGAACCCGAGCAGATTCTGTTCGGGCGCACGGGGTGCGACGCGCTGCGCACGGCGGTCGCCGTCGAGGCGCTGGGCGCGCTCGGCGGGGGGGATCTGCTAGATCGCGACTTTCTCGCGCTGTCGAGCGGAGAGCGCCGTCGCCTCGCGCTCGCGGCGGTCCTCGGCAGCGGCCGGCCGCTCCTTCTCTTTGACCGGCCGACGACCGGCCTCGATCCGGAGGGACAGGGGCAGTTCTGGGAGGTCCTGCGCCGAACCGGGGCGTGCGCCATCGTGGCGGCGCTCGACGAGCGGGAAGCATTGCGCTGCGACCTTCTCCTGGCGTTGCCGGGGCGCGGCGGCGCGCAGGCGCCTGGGGAGTTTCTGCCGGTGCCCCTGAGCCGCAGCGCAGGCTGGCCGCCCGGCGAGGTGGCGCAGATCGCGTGGGCGCTCATCGGCACCGATGCGGCTGATCTAGAGACGGTGCGCAGGGAGGTGGAGGCGCGGTGGGCAGCCAGGCACCTGGCGTGATCCTGGCTGGCGTGCTCTGGGCGGCGGCGACTTGGTGGGCGGCCGCGCCGGCCGCAGCCCTCTTGAGCCTCCTGCTCGCGCTCGGCTTCCTCCTCGCGCGCGGCGCGATCCGGACGCTCGGCCTGCGGGCCGCCCTGGCACTTGCCGTCCTCGGCTTCGCGGCCCACCTCCTTTCGGCCGGCAGCATCGACGCGCGCCTCCTGGCGGGACTTTCGACGGCCCTGCGGCTCGTGGCGATGCTCGCACAAGGGCGGGCCGTCTACGCCCTGCTCGGCCCGGGGGGCGTCGCGCAGGGGGTCGGTCGGCTGGCGTCGCCCCTCTCGCCGCTGGGCGTGCGCGCGCAGGATGCCGAACTGATGGTGCTCGTCGCCCTGCGGCTCCTGCCGGCCATGACCCAGAGCGCGCGCAGCGTGTGGCTGGGGCGGCGCTACCTCGGCGCGCCGCAGGGCATGCGGGAGTGGGGGACGCTCACCTCGGCCTGGATCGCGACGGCGCTGCGCCAGGCGGCCGCCACCGCCGATGCACTGATCGGCCGCGGCCTCGCGGGGGAGCGCCGTCTCCCGCCTGCCGATTGGCGCGGACTGCGCCTCCTGTGGCTGCCCGCCGCGACAGTGGCGATCGGATGGGTGGTGGGGGCGCGGTGAGGTTCGTCGTCGCGTATGAGGGCACGCGCTACAGCGGCTGGCAGCGCCAGACGAACGGCCGCGCGGTGCAGAGCGTGCTCGAAGGGGCCCTGCGGGAACTCGAGGGCCGCGATGTCGCCGCGCTGGGCGCGTCGCGTACGGACGCCGGGGTGCACGCGCTCGGACAGGTCGCGTGGGCGGAGACCCGCCGACCGCTCAGCCCGGACCGCTACCGCACTGCGCTCAACGCGCTCTTGCCGGAGGATGTGCGCGTCCGCGCCTGCGACCTGCCGGAGGGCCGCTTTCAGCCGCTCCGCGGCGTCATCGAGAAGACCTACACCTTCCGCCTCGACCTCTCGCCGGTTCCCGATCCGCGCATGCGGCGCGTCGCCGTGCATCATCCAGGCCGGCTAGATCTCGACGCCGTGAACGCGGCGCTCTCGCACCTGCTCGGCCGGCACGATTTCCGGCACTTCGCGTCGTCGGGCGGCGGCGCGCGCACCACGGAGCGCCACCTGCGCGAGGCGCACGCCGAAATGGTGGCGGACGGCGCCCTCTTGCGCTTCACGGCGGACGGCTTTCTCTACCACATGGTGCGCAACATCGTCGGGGCGGGACTGCGCGTCGGCGAAGGACGCGCGGGGCAGGATTATCTCGCGCGGATTTTGCGCGAAGGGCCGCCGCCGACGGGAATCAAGCTCGCGCCCGCGCACGGCCTAACGCTCGTCGGAATCGCCTACGGACCGCCATCTCCGCTTGACAGCAGGCAGGTTCCATGACTACCATGACGGTATGCGCCATCGTAGCGATGGCACCTTTCAGGGAGGATTGCTCGCATTGCAACGCACGATCATGACAAGGCGCGAGGATGTTGTACCGCGCTGGCACGTAGTAGACGCTGAAGGAATGGTGCTGGGCCGTCTCGCGGCCGAAATCGCATACGTCTTGCGCGGCAAGCACCTGCCGACCTACACGCCGCACATCGACAACGGCGACTACGTCATTGTGGTCAACGCCGACAAGGTCCGCGTGACCGGAGCGAAGTATGAGGACAAGAAGTATTACCGGTATTCCGGCTACCCGGGCGGCCTGCGCGAGACGAGCTTTCGCCAGATGCTCGAGCGGCACCCGGAGCGCATCATCGAGATCGCGGTCCGCGGCATGCTGCCGAAGAACCGCCTCGGCCGCCAGCTGTTCCGCAAGCTGAAGGTCTACGCCGGCCCGGAGCACCCGCACGCCGCACAGCAGCCGCAGGAACTGACGCTGGGAGGCAAGAGCAGCTGATGGCCACACAGATGTACGGAACCGGTCGACGCAAGAACGCGACCGCGCGCGTCCGCCTCGTGGCAGGCGAGGGGCGCGTTCTGGTGAACGGACGCCCGATGGAGAACTACTTTCCGATCAGCACGCTGCAGACGCTCGTGATGGCGCCGCTGCGCACGGTCGGGGCGGAAGGTCGCTACGACGTGATCTGCCGCGTCGAGGGCGGCGGCGTCGCCGGCCAAGCGGGGGCTGTTCGCCACGGCATCGCGCGGGCGCTGCTGACGATCGACCCCGAGTACCGTATCGCCTTGAAGCGCCTTGGGTTCCTGACGCGCGACCCGCGCATGAAGGAGCGCAAGAAGTACGGCCTCAAGGCGGCGCGCAAGCGCCCCCAGTTCTCGAAGCGCTAGTCGAGAGGCCCCGCTGCGGCGGGGCCTTGCTGCTTTCATCATCCTATCACGCGGAGACCTCGACCTTGAGGTCGAGGAGGAAGTGTCTTCCAGTTGTCGAATGGTGGGATATGGTATCTCGACACGAGCGAGCGTACCGGTTTCGGTGCTACCCGACCGCAGCGCAGCGGGCGATGCTCGCGCGGACGT
>JAKAPV010000104.1 GCA_021806845.1 Bacillota bacterium
GGCAGGGACGGAGGTCGGCTTGCGCCGCTTGCGATCCTGCCGGCGCGCCTGCACGCGATGCGCCTCTCGCTGCCGCTGCCGTCGGCCCAGGTGAAGTCCGCGGCGATCCTCGCCGCGCTGGACGCAGAGGGCGAGACCGTGCTCGCCGACCTCGTGCCGACGCGCGACCACACAGAACGCATGCTGCCGCACTTCGGAGCGGAGATCCGGGTTGGGGAGGGAGAGATCCGTATCCCCGGCGGACAGCAGCTGCGCAGCCCTGGACGCGTGCAGGTGCCCGGCGACGCATCGCACGCGGCCTTCTTGCTCGCCGCTGCGGCACTTGCAGAGGACGGCGAGGCGGAGATCCTGGACCTCGGGCTGAATCCGGGCCGCACAGGCTTTCTGCGGGCTCTCATGGCGATGGGGGTGGACCTCGACGTACAGGTCGAGTCCGAGGCGCCAGAGCCGGTCGGCTCGGTGCGCCTGCGCGGCGGACGGCTGCGCGGCATCCGCCTGGGCGCCGAGGAGACGCCCGCGCTGATCGACGAACTGCCGGTGCTCGCCGCCCTCGCGCTCTGCGCGGAGGGACGCACGGAGGTGCGCGGCGCGCAGGAGCTGCGGGTCAAGGAGACGGACCGCATCCAGGCCCTGCACGCGATGGCCGACGCGGTCGGAGGACATTTCGAGGAATTTTCGGACGGCTTCGCCATCGAGGGGACCGGTGGCGCCCTGCGGGGCGGCGCCGTCGAGAGCTTCGGAGACCACCGCATCGCGATGGCGGCCGCCGTCCTCAGCCTGCGGGCCAGGGAACCGGTCGAGGTGCGCGGCGCCGATGCGGCGGCCGTCTCTTTCCCGGGCTTTTTCGAACTCTTCGATCGCGCGAGCGGAGCGTAGGCGCCGCCCCACGCACAGGGAGCGATGGCTTTGGGTCCGAACGAGGAGAGCCACACAGACTTTGCACGCGTCCGGGAGAGCTTTGACACCTGGGCCGACAGCTACGACGCCGCCGTGGCCGCGGGGGCAGGGGTGCTCGCGGGCTATGGCCGCTCTCGGCTCTTGGCAAGCCGGCTCGTGACGATTTCCCGAGGCATCCGCGTCGCCGACATCGGCATCGGCACCGGTGCCTTCGCGGAGATCTTTGCGGAGCAGGGCGCAGTCATCACCGGAGTCGACATCTCCCCGCGCATGCTCGCGATATGTGGCGCACGCCACCCTGGATGGCAACTCCTCGAGGGGAACTTCCTGCGCATACCGCTCGCCGCAGGCAGCCAGGACCTCGTCATCTCCAGCTTCGCCTTTCACGAATTGGCGGACAAAGAGCGCGCCCAGGCAATTGCCGAGTGCATGCGCATCGTCGGGCCCGCAGGTAGATTCCTGCTTGCCGACATCATGTTCGAGGACATCTCCCACCTGCGTGCGGCTCGTCGGCGCCTGGGCGACACCTGGGATGAAGAGAACTACGCGCTCTTCCCCGAGCTCTCGGAGCTGGCGGAGCGGCTTGGCTTTGCCATCCGGCTTGAGGTGCTCTCGGACCTCCACGCCGCAGCACTGATCAGCCGGCGCTAGACCAGCGTCTTTCGTCTTACGCCGGATCTGAGAGCACTTAGACCAAAGACGCATTGACGCCGTGTGCTGCCAAACACTACTATCAGACACGGAAACAACCTTGAGCTTATACGCCAATACTGGCCTTTATTGCGCTTATTGGGACTTGGCTTCGCAAACGAGATGCCTGCGGGATCGGCCTTACGCAGTGGACGCAATCGAACGAATATTAAAAGGAGAACTGGACCTTGTCCGCGCCTTCATCCCCTCCGCTCGAACCGGAACCGTCGGCGCAGCCCTTGAGGCGTTGGGCGATGCGCAGTTGGAACGCTCTGTTTCCGGGAAGCGCGATCCCGTTTCCCGGACACGCCGAGTGGAGCGCGCATGTGCGAATTGAGGCCGAGCGCATCGCCGCTCCGAGGCGTCTCGGGTTCGCCGCCTTGATGATCGGCTGGTGGGGCTTTGCGCCACACCCGCCAGGGGCACAAAGCGGATCGGTATGGGCGCTCCTCGTCACGGCGGCCCTGCTTGCGCTGCTCGCCATCTTGATTGCCCGCATCCGACCCACCCTGTTCGCGCGACTGCCGTATGCGACCGCGGCGACGGACCTCGTGCTGCTCACGCTGCTCGTCGCCTTCTCCGGCGGGGCGAGCAGTCCCTTTCAGGCCGTCTTCTTCCTCGCATCGGCGGGGGTGGCGCTGCGCGTTCGGCCGTCGGCCGGCCTGGTCGTGTCGGTACTCTACCCGGCCGGGCTCGCCCTGGCGACCCTGCCCGCCGGCAGCGCGTTCAACCCGCTTGCGGACCTTCTCCTCACGCTCGGGACGACCTTCTGGGCCTCCCGCGTGATGGAGACGCGCGCCGCCTACCTGCGCGACCCCCTGACCGGCATCGTCACGCGCAGCCATGCGCTCTTTCACCTGGAGCAGCTGTCGAAGCGGGCTTCCGAGCCCTTCACCGTCGGGCTGATCGACCTCGATCACTTCAAGGTCGTCAACGACACCTACGGCCACCACGCCGGCGATCTCGTGCTGCAGCACTACGTGCGCCTGATCGAGTCCGGGCTGCGCGCGCAGGATCTCCTGGCGAGGTTCGGCGGGGACGAGCTGCTGGTCGTCTGGACCAATCTCGGCGTCGCGGACGCCCTCCCGATCGCGCATCGGCTGCGAAGGGTCGTGGAGGAGGCGCACATCGTGCTGGACGACGCTCGCGAAGACATCCGCGTCACTGTGTCGATCGGCCTCTTTGAGGCCAAACCAGGCATCCGTCCAGCGCAGCTGCTGCGGCATGTGGACGAGTGTCTTTACGCCTCGAAGCGCCTGCGCAACGACGTGACGGCCGTCTCCGCCGAAGACTGAGACGACTCCCCGCAGCAGCAGGGCGCCTGGCATTGCCGGCCAGGCGCCCCTTTTGACGCTCCGCAAACACCACGCGGGAGGCAAGGGAGTCACCGGGCGGACCGCTTCGGCTCCTGCTGAACGCGCAGCGCGACCTGCGCGCCGGACACGGCGTCCCTGAGGCGCTCCACCGTGAAGGAAGCGATGGGCGCCGGCAGCCGCTCCAGCGGAAACCAGCCAAATCCGTCAATCTCGTCGCCGTCCGGCGACACGGCCCCGCTCAGGTCGTCCGCCCGAAAAATGAAGACGTACGCATCGCGCTCGGGGAGGAAGTAGATGCCGCAGAGGTGCGGTGAGAGTGGCTCTGCCCCGATCTCTTCGCGGCACTCCCTGCGCGCCGCGTCCCACGCGGCCTCGCCCGGTTCGACGACCCCGCCCGGTACCTCCCATAGCCGTGCGCCGTAGGTCTGATGGACGAGCAGCACCTCGCCGCGCTCGTTCACGACGGCGCAGCCGGCGGCGTCCTGCATGCGCTGACGCATGGCCTGCACTGTCAGGCGGGGGGAGCGAGCCGGTGGAGGAGTGCCGCGGCGAACTGGAGACCCGGCACGAGCGACGCTTCTTCCAGCCACTCCTGCGGAGTGTGGGCGAGCGCACCGCGTCCGACGCCGCAGCAGATGCCTGGCACGCCGGCGCCGAGGGCGGCGTTGGCGTCCGTGCTGCCTGTCGCGTAGCTCGCTTTCTCGCCCGCGTCCATGAGGGCGGCGGCGGCGGCGGTTACCAGCGGGTGGCTGCGCGGCAGCTTGCCGCCCGGCCGGTCCCCGACCGTGCGCAGGCTGCACTCCGCGGGCGGTCTTACGGCCGCGTCGAAGATTTCGCGCACTTGGCGCTCCAGGCGATGCAGCTGGTCTGGATCCTCGGAGCGCAGGTCGATGAGACAGGTCGCCCGCCGCGCGATGGCGTTGACCGCCGTGCCGCCGGCGATCACGCCGACATTGAGCGTGGTGCGGGGCGCCTTTGGCAGCCGCAGGGAGTCGAGCTGCGCGACGGCGCCAGCAATGAGATGGATGGCCGACGGGCTGCCGAAGTCGCTCCAGCTGTGCCCGCCCGGGGTCTCGAAGGATGCCTCCAGGCGGCGCGACGCGATGCCTTCGTGCACGATGTCGCCGAGCCGGCCGTCGAGCGCGACGACCCCTGCAAGCTCGCCGAGGTGGTCTTGCACAAAGGCCCGTGCGCCGCGCAGGTCCCCGAGGCCCTCCTCGCCGACGTTCGCGACGAAGTAGACGGGCCGAGACGGGCTTCGCCCGCTGTGCGCGGTCAGTTCGGCGAGCTTCCAGAGGACGGCGAGCCCGCTGCCGTCGTCGGCGCTGCCATGTCCGTAGAGGCGCCCGCCCTCGCGGCGCAGGGGGTTCTCCGGCAGGTCGAGGGCAGTGTCGAGGTGGGCGAGCAGGGCGATGGCACCGGGACCCGCGGCGCCCCAGCGGACGATCACGTTGCCGGCGGCGTCCTGCCACGGGCTGAGTCCGCCCTCGCTGAGGCGAGCCATGAGCCGCGTGGCGCGGGCAGCCTCTTTGAACGGGGGTGCGGGCGTTTGCAAGAGGTCCAGGAGGTCGTCACAGAGCCCATCGAGCGCGGGAGGTGCAGGGAGCCAGTCGGGCCAGGACAAGGCGGAACCCTCCTTGCGCTACGCCTTGCGGCGCTTCGCCGCCGCCTTCAGTCGGGGGACGTACAGGCGGACGTACAGAAAACTGAGGAGCGCGATCGCGACGAGGAGCACGAGCACCCAAGGCACTGGTCCTGGGATGCCGACGGGGGAGGTGGCGGCGCCGATCGCCAGCACGAAGAAGATCACGGCGGTCACCCACGGGAGGACCGTCCCCAGCGGCAGCTTGAAGCTGCGCTCTGCGTCCGGCTGACGCCGCCTCAGACCGATCACCGCGAAGGCGGCGACCACGTACATGAGCGCCTCCAGCGCGGCGCCGGAACTGATCAGGACTTCGTATGCGTGCGGCGTCACAAACACGATGACCGCTAGGACGACCGACGCGAAGAACAGCAGATAGAGGGCACGGTGGGGCACGAAGCGGTCGTTCAGCGCGGAGAACCAGGATGGCAGGGACCGCTCGCGGGCCAAAGCGTAGAGGAGGCGCGAAGCGGAGACGAAGCTGCCGTTGAACGTCGTGCCGGCGGTGATGACGGTGACGAGCAGCATCCACCAGAAACCGAGCGCGCCGAAGGCTGTGCGGCCGATCAGGAGCTGGGGCACCAGCGTCTTCGACAGCGAACCCGCGGGCAGGAGGTGGGTCATGGCGAGGCTGAAGAGGCCGAAGGCGATGGCGATGAGTCCGATCGCGATGAACATGCCCTTGGGAATCAGGCGGGAGTCGGTGACCTCCTCGGCGAGCGGCGTGACCCACTCGAAGCCGACGAAGACGAACACGCCGACCGCTACCGCCTGCAGGTAGCCGCCGCCGGGGGAGAACGGGGTGTGCCAGGCGGCGTGGCTGTGCGCGATCGCGGCGACTGCGATCAGGACCAGCGACGCGAGCAGGACGTAGGTCGTCGTATCCTGCACGCGGCCGGCCATCTTGACGCCGCGCAGGTTGAAGGCGAGCGCCGCGGCGAGGAAGAGGATGATCCACAGGAGCCCCGGGACCTGCGGAAGGCCGGCCTCGATCGCCTGTGCGAGGATGAAGCTGTCGGCGGCGATCACCGCCAGGATGGTTGTGAGGTAGAGCAGCGTAAATGTCAGGGAAAATCCGTCCGAGATGCCCTGCCGGGTCCAAAGGCGGATGCCGGCGGCGGACGGCATGATGGCGTTCAGTTCACCGAAGACGCCTGCGGCTAGGAGGCAGAGGACGCCTGCCGTGACGATGGCGAGCCAGGCGGAATCTCCCGCCATGAGGGCTGCGACCTGAACAAGGGCCAGGAAGTTGATCGCTGCGAAGGCGAGTCCGGCGCTGGTCGAGACGATCGTGGGCAGGCGCAACACGCGCCGCAGTTGGGACAGGGGCGACACCTCCCGAACGACATCGCTTCGCCAGATGGACAATACCTCCTGCCGAGGAGATCCGCGCTATGATGGCAAGGAGGTGGGTCTGATGTGGAAGGTCCTCTCCCTGCAGACCGGCAAGGTGCGCGACATGTCGGATTTCGTGCCGGAGGGCATCCGCGCGCAGGCGTTTCGCAGCGCCACCATCAAGGAGCCGCAAATAGGGCCCGTTCGCCTCACGCGCCTTGGCTTCATGGGCGACGAGCAGGCGGATCTTGAGAACCATGGCGGCGAAGAGAAGGCGGTTCTCTTCTACGCCGGGAGGCATTATGCCCACTGGCGCGCGGAACTTCCCGGCAGGGCCTTCGGCCCGGGCGGGTTCGGAGAGAATCTGACGGTCGACTTCACAGAAGAGGACATCGCCGTCGGCGATGTCCTGCGGGTCGGTTCGTCCCTCGTCGAGATCAGCCAGCCTCGTGTGCCGTGCTGGAAGCAGGCATGGCGCTGGGACGTGAAGGACCTCGCCGAGCGAATGCAGGAGACGGGGCGCACCGGCTTCTACGGGCGCGTGCTCGAGCCGGGCGACGTGCGCAGCGGAGATGCCGTGACGCTGCAAGAGCGCAGGCATCCCGGTATGACGGTCGCCCGCTTCAACCAAAGCCGCTACGGGCTGGTACTTCCGGACGAGCGGCAGCTGCTCGGGGCGTGCCCCGCGCTCGCGGCGGACTGGCGACGCTGGCTGGAGCGGCATCGGGACGACTGAATGGAGGGCGGCGGCGCTCTGTGCACCGCCGCCCTCAGATCTCCGTCAGCCGGCCTCCGCGCGGTGGCAGACGACCTCGAAGCGGTTGCCGTCCATGTCTTCAAAGAAGACTGCGTAGTAGCTCTCGTGGTAGTCCGCGCACAGCTCCGGTCCCTCCACGTGCGCTGCGCCCGCCGCGACCACTGCGGCCGCGACCCGGTCGACCTCCCGCCTCGAGTCCGCCGCGAAGGCGATCCTGTTTGCGCCCCCGGCGTGGGCCGGGTCCGGGATCAGGCCAAAGAACGGGGTCGGGAGCGGCTTCTCGTCGCCGTACGCGTAACCCGTCCACTCCGTGGAGTCATCCGGCGTGATGCGGTGCAGCCCGAGAGCCGTCATGAAGGCATCGTAAAAGGGCGTGGACGCGGCGAGGTTGCGCACGCGCAGGTCGACGTGATCGATGAAGCGCGGTATGGCCATGCGGGAAGTCCTCCTGACTTTTTTCACGCAAAAAGGAAGGGCCCACGCCCCCCTAGGACGTTACCGTCCACGAGACGGGAGGCGTGGACCGCGCGACGCGTGCTCGCGAGGCCGGGTCCTACCGCTGCAGGCACTCCAGCACCAATGGGACGGCGACGGAGCAAACGGCGCGATCCACGCCCACCGTACACGACATTGCTCCATCACCTCCTTTCAAGGGCTGAAGTTCGCGCGCGCCCGCCCAATTCCTGCCGCCGCTGCGGGCCATCCCGCGCGCATGCGGCACTCCGGCCGTCGCCAGACTAAGGAGTCGGAGGGGATGACGTGGCGAGCTATCGCACCGACCTCGCGATCGAGCGGCACGAGGACGCGCTGGGGAGTACGAAAGCCATTCCCGGCGTCCGCCATCGGGAAACGTCTAAGGACGGACTCAAGATCAGCGAAGTGGTCGTCGAGACCGCGGAAGGTGCGAAAGCGGTCGAAAAGCCGATCGGCCGGTACATCACGTTTGAGTCCCGCAAGCTGAGGCGCCACGACAGAGAACACTCGGCCGAAGTCGGCAAGCGGGTCAGCGAGCAACTGGCGGAGCTCTTCCCCAGCGAGGGGGCTCAGCTCGGCGAGGTGCTCGTCGTGGGTCTGGGCAACTGGCAGGCGACGCCCGACGCGCTTGGGCCGCAGGTCGTGCAGCGCCTCCTGGTCACACGCCACCTGAAGAAGGTCGTGCCGGCCGACGTGCAGCGGCACATGCGGCCCGTTGCCGCGATCGCCCCCGGCGTGCTCGGCCTCACCGGCATCGAGACGGGGGACGTCGTACGGGCCATCGTCGAGCAGGTGCGGCCTGCCTTCGTCGTCGCGGTGGACGCGCTGGCCGCCCGAAACGTCGAGCGCATCGCGAGCACGATCCAGATCTCGGATACCGGCATCCAGCCGGGGTCCGGCGTCGGCAACCACCGTGCGGCGCTCACGCGGGAAACGCTCGGGGTGCCGGTAATCGCCATCGGGGTGCCGACCGTCGTGCACGCTGTGACGATCGCGCGCGACACCTTGCAGAAACTGATTGCAGAGCTCAAGGACGAGATGCAGTTCTACGAGATCCTGGACGAGCTCTACGATAAGCACAAGGAAGCTCTCATCGCACAGGTGCTCGGAGAGTCCCTCGGCGACCTCATGGTGACGCCGAAGGAGATCGACGCGCAGATCGAGGACCTCTCCCGGCTCATCGCTGGAGCCCTCAACACGAGCCTGCAGCCCGGGATCGACATCGGGGAGTTCGGCCTTTACTCCTGACCATTGCGAGAGCGCGGCCAAGCGGCCCGGAGGCGCTGCCTCCGGGCCGCTGCGCGTGCGGCGACCAGCATACCCGACTGGAAACGGGGGCTTGCGACGTCTGGCCAATTGATCTATAAAAGATATAACAAAGGTACGGGGGGATGCCGAATGCTCCTCAACGTGGATCTCTCGGATCAGCGCCCGGTGTACCAGCAATTGCGCGACCAGGTGGTCGAGGCGATCGCGGACGGGGTGATCCACGAAGGGAACCGCCTTCCGACCACCCGGCAGCTCGCGGCCGACCTCGCGGTGAACTTCCACACGGTGGCGAAGGCGTACGACCTCCTGCGCCAGGAGGGCTTCATCCAGGTGAGCCGCAAAACGGGGACAGCCGTGCGAATAACAGGGGAGGGTCCGGCGCCGGAGTGGCGGGCGGGCCTTCGCACTGTGCTCGCGGAGGCGTTCGCGAAGGGGATGCCCAAGGAAGAAATCCTCGCGGCCTGCCGCGAGGTCTTGGACAGCTTCGGTGCATCCCGGCGGACCGACGGTTCTCTCGCGTAGGACGACGGCCATCCGGCCGCGATTGGGGGAAGTCACGTGATTGTCGCCATACTGAATGTCTTCTTGATCCTGGTGATCGCCTACGCGCACTGGCGCCTGCCGGACGCCGTCGGGCCGACGGTTCCCTTTGGGGTGCGGATCCCAGAGGAGCGCGCGCAGGATCCGGCTGTCTTGCGCGCAAAGCAGACCTACCGTACGATCCTCGTTCCGCTCGCGGTCCTCGCGGTTGTCGCAGCGCTGCTGGCGCCCGGCGCCGGACCCGGATACGCCGCGCTGCCGGCGGTCGGATTCATCGCTCTCATGTACCTTGACTACTACGCCGTGCACCGCATGCTGCAGACCGCAAAGGCGCGCGGGCGCTGGTATGAGGGCAGGCGGACGGCCGCCGTCGCCGACACGGCCCTGCGGACGCAGCCGCTGCGCTACCCTCTGCAGTTCCTGTACGCTTCGGCGGGGATCATCCTCGTCACGGCCCTTATCGGCCTCGTGCGCTACCCGCAGCTGCCGCCCGTCTTCGCCGTCCACTTCGGCACGAACGGACAGCCGAACGGCTTTGCCGACAAATCACTCGGCACGGCGTTCTCGATCGTATGGCTGCAAATTGCGATGACCGCCCTCTTTGCGGGGATCACCTATGTCGTCCTGCACACCCGCCAGGAGCTCGATCCCGCGGCTCCGCGCGCGTC
>JAKAPV010000105.1 GCA_021806845.1 Bacillota bacterium
CGCGCCTTCGAGGTCACCGTCCGCAAGCAGCAGGCGCGTCTCGAGGACGATCGCATCCGCCCGTCCGCGCAGTAGATCGGGCACCAGCCCGCGCAGGTGCGGCCAGTTGCCGGCGCGGACCGCGGCCCGGCGCGCGGCCAGCAGCGCGCGCGCGTCGCCCTGGAGTGCCGCAAGCCGCAAGAGCGCCTCGGCCCGCTGGCCAGGATGGTCGCCGCTGGCCCGCTGGATCTCGGAGAGCATGCTCTCCTGCACCGCCGAATCTTGCTCCGCCGCGGCGCTCAGGGCGGCGGCGAGCGCACGCCCGCGCCGCCCGCACCCGGCGCCCGCGGCCAGCAGCGGCCCGACGAGCTGAGGACGGGAGCGCACCAAGGCATCGAGCGCCTGATATGCCTCGAGCGGCGCATGGCGCGCCGCGGCATCGGCGAGGTCGGGAAGTCTCGGGTCCTCTTGTGCCGCGCAATGCCAGAGCGCCGCAAGCAGATGCGGCCGCAGCTCAGGGCCCCAGTCCCCGGGCTCGATCGACCTCAGGAACGGCAGCAAGGGCAGCGGCGCGGCCTCGTAGAAGCGCAGCCACTGCGCCGGTTCCTGCGCGAGGTCGGCAAGCCATCCGCGCAAGAGGTCCTGCACGGGACCGGCAGCAGTGCCGCGGGGCAGGAGCGCGAGCAAAAGGCCTGCCCTGTCGGGCGACGCCTCGAGTGCCTGCTGCATGCGCAGGACAGCCTCTGCTTCCGGCGCGCTCGCGATGTCATGCGGTCCCTCGGGAGGCAGCCGCATCGCCTCGAGCAGGTCCTCGCCGAGCGCGGCCGCGGCCAGCGGTGCACGCGTCGGATGCCTGAGGTACGCGTCGATGACCGCGTCCGCGTCGAGGGCGCGCACCCGGCGGGAATAGTAGGCCTGGATGATCGCGGCAGCATGCCGACAGCGGGGCCGGCCGCACGAGCAGTAGCTGACCGGAGGGTCCGAGAGGGCGCAGCGCACAGCGTAGTCGTCGCGCACCCCGAGGACGCGCGCGGCGAGCGATGTGCCGGCGCGGCGGAGTCCCTGCACGCGGTCTTGCAGCACGTAGTCCTCGCCCGCCGCCCAGGAGGCCGGGGCAAAACCTGCTTCGAGCGTGGCGAGCGGCGGCAGAGAAGATGCGTTCATTGCACGCCGCCGGCAGGAGTTTGCCGAGCCGTGTCGGAAATTTGTAAGTTGGGTTTGTCTGTCAGCATGCAGGGAGGGGTCCCACTGGAGCGCGACTTCACGGTTGCCACCTTCCGCCTCCCCCCGTTCGCCGCTTCGGACCCTGCCTCCTTCGGCCGGAGTCTCGTGCAGGCAGCTGCCGACACGGCGAAGCGAGCGGACATTGATCTCTACGTCTTTCCAGGTCTGCTTGGCATGTCGCTCTGTCCGGGATTCGATCCGGCTGCGCCGGACGTCTCTGAACTCGAGTCGGGTCTAAGAGAAGCATACATCGCGGCGGGCTCGTACGCCGCGAGCGCGCTCGGTGCCTGCGTGGTGCCGGGCAGCATATATGTTCGCGTGGGTGACGACCGCCTTCAGGAGTATGCCGCAGTGTTCGATCCCCAAGGCAATCTCATCGGGGAACAGCGGCAGACCCACGCCAATGCCCCCGCGCTCGCGGTGAGCGACGAACTGACGACCATCGCCGTCGATGCCGGCGTCAAGATCGGGCTACTGCTCGGCCGCGACGCCTGGTACCCCGAAGCGGCCAGAATCCTCGCGCTGTCCGGCGCGGACATCCTCGTCGCTCCCCTTGCCCCGCCTTCGCCATACCCTGCCGAGCAGGCGATGTGGGGCATGTGGCAGGAGGTGCAGCAGAACCAGACCTACGGCGTCGAAGCGGGACTGTACGGGGTGCTCGGCGGAACGCAGTACGCTGGGCGCGCGGGACTGTTCGGTCCATGCGAGATCACCATGGACGAGGCCGGCTTCCTGCCCCGGCCGGGCTACTTCGTCGGCACCGGGGCGCACGTCGCGAGGCTGCCGGCCGAGGACTTGCGCACCATCCGCCGTGAATATCCGCTGATGCGGCACCTGAACCCCGCCCTCTACCGCAAGCACTTCCCCATGCTCTACCGGAGGCCGCGATGAATCTCCGGGAGATCAGCCTGCAGTTCATGCTCAGGCTCCGCTCGCGCCCGGGCAGGATCGAGCGGCGTCTGCGCCGGCGCGGCTACCGCCACAAGGCGAGGACTCCGCGGGTCGGGGTGGTGCGTGCGGCCGCGGTGCAGCTCGAGTTCCAGCTCTGCGAGACGGCCGAGGCGTTTGCGGACCTGATGTACGACTACGTCCGGCGCGCCGTGTCCGAGGGAGCGGAACTGGTCGCGTTTCCCGAGGACACGGCGAGTCTGACGGTCGGCATCATGCCCGGCCTCGGACCCATGCTGCGCACGCTCTCCGTGCAGGAGGCCCTCCAGCACGTCGGTGAGGACGCCCAGGTGGCTGACCTCTTCCGTCTGCTCGGACGGGCCACCCGACGCATTTACGAGACGACTTTCCGCTCCCTCGCGACCGGCTTCGGCGTGCACATCGCGGCCGGGTCCGCGATGCTGCCGGACCAGGACGGGCGCGTCTACAACATCGGACACTTGTTCACGCCGGAAGGCCACATCCTGCGCCAGGCAAAGTGCCACCTGCTGCCGCTCGAGGCGGACTGGGGACTCGTCCCTGGGGAGGACCTGGAGGTCCACGACACCTCGATCGGCCGGATCGGGCTGCCGGTCTGCATGGACGCCACTTATTTCGAGACGTTCCGCATCCTGCGGCTGCAGGGCGCGGAGATCGTGCTTGTCCCGATCGCGGACGAGCAGTACCCCTACAACCGGTGGAAGGCGCTGCGCGGCATCTGGCCGCGCGTGCAGGAGGCCCAGGTGTTCGGCGTGCAGGCGGCGCTCGTGGGGGACGTGCTCGGCATGCGCCTTACTGGGCATGCCGGTATCTACGCTCCGCTCGCCCTGACGCCGGATGGCGACGGCATCCTCGCGATCTCGACGGAACCGGAGGGCGGGACGATCGTGGCGGCGGACATGGACATTGCGGCGCTCCATCGCTATCGTCAAGAGAACCCGCTCCAATACAACCCGGCTCTCTACGAACATTACTTCCCGCGGGTCTACTCCGGCTTCTGGCGAGGAGGCGCTGGCTGATGTCCGCGGAAGGCGTCTGGCGAGATGACGGCTTGTGCCTCGTCTGCGGAGCCGACAACGCGGCAGGGCTCCACCTGCATTTCACGTACAGCCCTGCGGGCGCGCGGGCGGAGGGGGAGGTTCCGCCGCACCTGCAGGGCTATGCGCGCACCGCGCACGGAGGCGTCGTCAGCGCGATCCTGGACGAGGCAATGTACTACGCCGTGGCGGCCCGGGGCATGCCCGGTGTCGCCACTGGCGAACTGACGGTGCGCTACCGCGCTCCGCTGCACACGGCGACGCCGTTCACGGTGGAGGCGACCTGCGAGCGGCACACGCGCCGCTTTGCGAAGTGCACGGCGCAGATCTGGTCGGAGGGACGCGTCGTGGCCGACGCAGAGGGACTCTTCCTGCCGGTGCAGGCGGAATTCCGTTCCGCGGCTGCACGGCAGGCCCAGGAAGCGGGGGAGGCAAGCAATGAAGACGCGTGACGAGTCGTGGGCGCTCCTGACCGAGTGGACGCAGTCTCCCCAGCTCTTGAAGCACGCCTTGGCAGTGGAGGCGAGCATGCGCCACTACGCCGGCATCCTCGGGGGCGACCCGGAGCGCTTCGGGACGGCCGGGCTCTTGCACGACATGGACTACGAGCGCTACCCGAGCCTTGAGGACCACCCCTACAAGGGCGCGGAGGTGCTCCGGCAGCGGGGCTATGACGAGGAGATCGTGACGGCGATCCTCGGACACGGGAATCACACCGGAGTCGCGCGCACGACCGACATGGCGAGGGCGCTCTTCGCGGTGGACGAACTGTCGGGCTTCGTCGTGGCCGTGGCGCTGGTCAGGCCGGAGCGCCTGGACGGACTCGAGGTGCGCTCGGTGAAGAAGAAGCTCAAGGACAAAGCGTTCGCGCGCGGTGTGATGCGCGAGGACATCGACCAGGGCACGCAGGAACTCGGCATCCCGCTCGACGAGCACATCGGGAACGTGGTCACCGCACTGCAGGCGGCGAAGGATCGCCTGGAGCTATAGCGCCACGCCCAGCATCTGCTGAAGTCAGGGCGGAGAGCACCCGTTTACTCAAGTAGGAACGGTACTTGGGACCGTGCTTCGTTGCCTCAAAAAAGATCGCGCTGTTCGCAAGTTGTGTGGGATTTAGTCATGGAAGGAAGCCGCCGAAATCGTCGGCGGCTCCTGTGTGCTAACATGCTTCCGATTCAGCGCGCACTTCCCGCAGCAGACTGGGTATCCCCACCCTACGTTAGTCCACTTCGAAAGCGAAATCCCCGATGTACACGGCGTGCGCACCTCCAACGACCGTCATCAAATACGATCCCTTTGGAGCGCTCGTTGGAACCACAAATTCTGCAACCGTCTGTGTGCCTACCGTTACCGTGTTCGAGAGTGATATTGGGAACACTTTCTTATAGGTTTTCGGGTTTATGGCATACCATGAAGCGTTGCTCGCCATCCCTTGTAGAACAGTATCCGCGTCAACGCTTCCCTGCTCGACGATCACGTAGATCTTCTGTCCAGGCTGAACAGTTTGCGGGGCGAAGAGATCCATTCCATTCGCAATCCTGTCAGCCGCCAGCCAGGTCGTTTCGTCTACTTGGGCGAGCTGCGAAAGACTAGCCCTGTTCCAACCTGTGAAGCACGCCTGCGCGGAAACGATTGGCGTTCCCATGTCAACAATGGCGGCGTCATTGTGCACTAGGGCATTTGCGGAATTTGCGTTTGCCAACGGCACCGTCAATCGAACGAGCCGCCAAGTTGGACTCGATGGAATCACCGTCTCGATTGATGCGGTGTTCCCCTTGTGCACCATCCCCATAGTCAACTTCATCCAGGCAGCGGTCCCATCTATCGAAGCCCCGCTGCCACCCGGAAGCACATATACAGTGCCCTGGGGCTGGCAAAGTGCCGTTATCGATGTGGAGTGCGCAGCTTTCTTTGGTGAACCGGTTGGTTTTGCAGCACAGCCCGACAAAAGAAGGGAACCAATTATCGCAAGCATAATAATTCGATATGTCATTACCATTCCTCCTGCTTTTAGCTTACTCCATTATGCACCGGCGCAGGCCATCGCCACGGCCGGCGCCGTTCTCGCGGGCGGTCTCGCGGCGGCATTTGGCCGTGCGCAGGCCCGCGGCGCCCACCAGCTGGAACGATAGGGTGCATCGGGCTGGTCGGCTGCAAAAAAGAGAGGGCGGGCGCAAAAGCGCCCGCCTGCAGTAACTTTTCTCAGTTCGCGCTCTGGTTCGCGTCCCCGGATTCCTGCGGGAGGCATCTCTCCGGCAGGAGCTGGCGCCCGTCGAATCCCTCGAGCGGTGTATGGTAGTGCCGCAGGGCGTCTTCACCCAGCTTCCAGCAGAGCAGCACATCGCGGTCGTCGACCTTGCTTGGGAAGTCGACGAGCCCGAGCTCGACGCTCTTCAGCTGGCAGCCTGTGCGGTTGATGTCGGCGATCCGCGCGTTCGCTTCGGCCACGGAGCGGTCGAAGGACTCGCGGGTGTCCTGGAAGTCGCGCTGCAGGATGAGCTTGCCGTCCGGCTTGTAACCGACCGCCTTGATCTGCTCCATCTCTTCGAAGTGGGACTGTGCTTGACGCTGGAGCTCCTGGAGTCG
Source organism: Bacillota bacterium (assembly GCA_021806845.1). Taxonomy (GTDB): domain Bacteria; phylum Bacillota; class Sulfobacillia; order JAJZYS01; family JAJYTV01; genus JAJYTV01. The sequence continues at coordinate 5,754 of JAKAPV010000105.1, forward strand.
GCGGAGGTGGCCTTCGAGGAACGGAACGAGAGCGTTCGCCTCGGACACCGTGAACAGCCGGTTGGCCATTGCGGAGCACCTCCCACTAAGCGCTGGAACATCGGGCAGGAGCGCCCCGAAGTTCCTTTCCGTGCATTTTACTAAACGCACTGCGCGTTCGTACAGGGAATTTCTCTGGATACTGGTCTGGCACCTGCCGCCCGGTTGTCGATATGGCTCGCTTTTCGCGAGGGCGGTATGGGGGAAGGCTTGTACTTGCATGTCGGAGGCTCGCGATCGTGCGGTGGCGCCGCTCGAAGCGCTGCGGATCCGTGCAGGGAAGCTTGGCAATCTGCGGTGTTCTCGCGCATCGCCTTCTGATACAATACGGTTCGGAGTTCGGGAGGTGGGGGAATTGCGCCGCTGGCTCTTCGGAATCGTCTTTATCCTTGCGATGGCATTCGGACAGGTCGCCATGGCAGCCTACGAGAACGCCCCGTACGCCAGCCCCGGCGTCATCGCCATCTTGATCGGAGTTCTTACGGTCGCCGTCTTCCTCTGGATCTACAGCTTCATCGCCTGATTGTTGTTCGGCCGAAAGGTCGCCGACACGCCGCCCTTCCGCTGGGAAGGGCGGCATTTTTTGCGTCTGTCCCGCGCTTGACGCGCCCGCGGAGGGAGCCTATACTGCAAACACGAACAAATGTTCGGTAACGGAGGGGAACCGATGCTGGCCTATGTCGAGGTTTCGGGGCTGCGGGTGCAGTTGCTGCAGGAGCGCGAGCCGACGCTGCGCGGCCGGGCGCTCGTCGTGCTCGACGGGCACCGCGTCGCCGATCTCTCGGCGGAGGCTGCGGCGGCGGGGCTCCACGCAGGCGACGAACTGTCTCCCGCCGCGCTTCTGAACGTGGGGGCGCTCTGGCGTCGCGATCCCGGCGCAACGGCCTGCCAGGACCTTCAGGACGCGCTGGGCGAGCGGCTCCTCCTGCACGCCCGCAGCTGGATGGATTGCGGCATCGGTGCGGCGGCGGCGGAGATCTGGCCGGGAACCGATCCCGCCGTGGTGCTCTCCGCCCTGCGGGGGCTCGGCTGGTGGGCCCGGATCGCCGTCGGCCGCAGCCTGCACGAGGCGCAGGCCCTGGTGCGCGGAGGCGCGCGCCGGCTCACGGACGGCGGCGAGATCTGTGCGGGGGCGCGCGAAGAACTGCCGCTCGCTGCGCTCGGGTGGCTGCCCGCGGGGGTGGTCCGCCGCCTGGAGCGCTTGGGGCTGACGCGGGTCGGCGATCTGCGGGAGATCGGCGCGGGGGCGCTCTGGGAGCAGATCGGGGCAGCAGCGCGGGAGCTCTCCGCCTTCGTCCAGGGTACGGAGCCGACCGGCTACCGGCCAGCCGCGCAGGCGCCGGAGCTCGGCTGGCGGCGGCGCTATGAGAGCGCGGCATGTACGGCGCAGGCGGAGATCGTGCGGGCAGTCTCGGACGGGTTCGAAGCCATCTCGGCGCGTCCCGGCGGCATCCCGGCGATCGGCGCGGTGGAGGTTTGCATCGCGGGCGAGGACGGCCAGGAGACACTGCGGCGGCGCGAACTTTTGCGCCCGACGCGCCAGAGGGCCCGCCTTGAGGCGACGGCCCTCGGCCTTGCCCTCACGGCGGCACGCGGTCCGGTGCGGGAGATCTCCCTGCAGCTCAGCCCTTCGCGCGCCGAGGCCGTGCCCCAGGCCGCACCGGGACTCTTCTATCCCGTCCGCACGCGGCCGCTGCGGCCACGCATCGCGGCACTGCCGCAGCTGCCGGCGCGCGAGCGCCGCCTGGCCTTCTTCGACCCCTACCGGCGCAAGCCGGCCGATGCGCTTCGCTGAAAGCCGAGGAGGAATGCGCGATGTCGCGACTCGTCAACCGGCCCGTCAAGGTGGCCTCCCGGCCGGACGGCGCTCCGATCCTGTTCCGGTACCGGGACCAGCACCGCGTCTCGCGCATCCTGGAAGTCTGGCGCGAGGCGGGCGAGTGGTGGGAGGGCCGGGGAGACCGCCAGGTCTATCGCGTCGAGACGGAGGGCGGCGGCGTCTTTGAACTGCTCTTCGATCTCACCAGCCGCAACTGGACGCTGACGCGCAACTACGACTGACATTCTGCGAGCGGGAGGCGGCCCCATTGGTGCACCTGCATGTGCACTCGGCCTTTTCGCTCCTGGAAGGCACCGCGACCCCGGAGGCACTGGTGCAGAGGGCGGCGGACCTCGGGTTCGCCGCCCTCGCCCTTACGGACCGCGCCAGCGTAAGCGGCGTCGTCGCGCTGCACCGGGCCGCGCTGCAGTCCGGCATCCGCCCGATCGCCGGCGCGGAGGTGGAGATGCTCGACGGCACCCACCTGACGCTGCTCGCGACCGGCCCGGATGGCTACGCCGGCCTCTGCCGCGTGCTCACGGTGGCCCACCTCGGATCCCCGCGCGGGAAACCGCGCGTCTCCCTCTCCGCGCTGCGGCAGGAGGAGGGCCTGATCGCGCTCTCGGGCTGTCGCCGCGGCGCCGCGGCGCAGGCCCTGCTCAGGCGCTCCCCGGAGCGCGCGGAGGAGGCATTGCGGGCGCTGCGTGACGCCTTCCCGGACCGCTTCTACGTCGAGATCCAGCGTGGCGGCCTGCCGGGCGACGCGGCGCTCGAGGCCGGCCTGTCCGGGCTGGCGCGGCGCCTCTCGATCCCGCAGGCGGCTACCTGCGACGTGCATCACCTGCACCGCGAGGACTTCTGGGTGCATGACCTCCTGACGTGCGTGCGCCTCGGTATCAGCGTCGACGAACTGCACCCGGAGCGGCACCTGAACGGAGAGCGCTACCTGCTTTCGCCGGAGGAGATGGCGGAGCGGTTTTGCGACCGCCCGGAACTCCTCGCGGCGACGGACGAGATTGCGGCGCGCTGCGAGCCCGCCCTGAGCTTCGGCGTGCGCCTGTATCCCGCATTTCCTCTGCCGTCCGGGGCGACGCCGGACGGGGAGCTGCGCCGCTTGACCTGCGAAGGGGCGCAGCGCCGCTACGGCAGGACGGACGGCGAGGTGGGTCGCCGCCTGGAGCACGAGCTGCGGACGATCGAAGACCTCGGCTTCGCCGACTACTTCCTGCTTGTCTGGGACGTCGTCCGCTTCGCGCAGCGCGAAGGCATCCGCTTCGCGGGGAGGGGCTCCGCCGCCGACTCCGCCGTCGCCTACTGCCTCGGCATCACCGAGGTGGACCCGATCGCCCGGCGCCTCCTCTTCGAGCGCTTCCTCAGCCGCGAGCGCGCCGAGCGGCCGGACATCGACCTCGACTTCGATCACCGCGCACGCGACCGCGTCGCGGAATACCTCTTCCGCACCTACGGGGAGGAGCATGTGGCGGGCGTCGCAACCTACCAGACCTTCCAGGCGCGCTCCGCCGTGCGCGACCTTGGCAAAGCGCTCGGCTTTCCGGAGGCGGAACTCAAGGAGGTGCAAGGGCGCCTGCCATGGCTGCCGGCCGACGCGATCGCCGAGCGCTGGGACCTCTTCCCGGAGCTGCAGGCCTCGCCGATCGGCCCGCGGCGCCTCGGCCTCCTGCTGCGGGCCTGCGCGGCGGTCGCGGGACTGCCACGCCACCTCGGCACGCACCTCGGTGGACTCGTGGTGAGCCGCGGTCCCCTGAGCGACGTGACGCCGCGCCAGCGCTCGGCAAAGGGAGTCGCGATCGTGCCGTTCGACAAGGTGGATGTCGAGGACCTCGGCTTCCTGAAATTCGACCTCCTCAGCCTGCGCACGCTCGCCGCGCTCGACGAGGCCTACAAGACGGCGCCCGACCTGCGCGATGCGAACCCCGCCGAGGATCCCATGGCGATCGGGATCGTCGCGCGCGGCG
>JAKAPV010000106.1 GCA_021806845.1 Bacillota bacterium
GTTTTGGCGCGCGAGTTCCCGCCCGATTGTCAGGGCGAGCCCGCGTGAGGAACGGTTGAGCTGTTGTGCAAGGTCTTGCGCGAGGTCACGGATTTGTGCTCCCTCGCGAACCTTGCCGGTTGCCTTGCGGATCTCTGAAATCTCATCTTCGGTATACGGACCTGTACGGACCGGCACGGCAGAGCCCCCTTCACGTTTTACACCCGCAGTATGCGCAGTCAATACAATACCCCATACATTGTTCTGTGTCTATTCAATCGATTCGCTAAAAGAGATGCAGTACCTTCCTGAAAAAACTTGTCCTCGCACGTCAGCAGACGACAGAACAACTAGACTTTGTCGATTGGCGTCATGGCATGTCCAGGACAATTGGACAACCAAAAGTGAACATTTCATACGAGTTATGAAACTTCTGTGTGCGCAGACCACCTCGGCTGTCATGCGATGTGGCGTGCGCGGGGCTCTGCAATACGCGGCACTGTGCGGGTGATAGACCCGCGGCACTGTTTGGACGGCGGTGCCGCAGGGGCGCCGCAGCGGTTCGCGCCGCCGCTCGAAATCCGGTCTGCGGCCCTCAGGAATCCCGCCGATTCTAACCGACTCCGACAGGGAAGCGCGGGAACGCTGTCGAAGGCGCGCATATGGGCAAGCCGTGGAAGGCGCTCGCCGCGATCGCCTTGGCCGGAGGACTCCTCCTGCCGGGGGCGGGGGCGACGGCGCAGGGTACTGTGTCGATCCGCGTCGGTCTCTACTACAGTTCGAGCGCCTTGACAGCCGCAACGCTGCAGCCGGCGGGGCCGAGCGCCAATGTCACATACACGGAGGGCGGCGCCCTGGCGGAACTGCCGGGTCAAAGCTACGTACGCGATTTCGCCTACAGGGACCTCGTGCTCGCAACGACCGACCTGTCCGCAGGGCAGGCCGAGGTCGCAGCCATCTACTCGAAGAGCCTTCCGGCCTATCTAGAGCAGCTGCCCAGCGGCAGCTATGACGTGTACAGCGGGCCCTACGCGACCGAAAGCGCGGCAGCGTCCGCGGCAGCGACACTGCCGGGCGCCACGGTCCTCGGTCCGTACGGGGTGCTCGTGCCCGGCCAGGCAAGCGTTTCCGCCGCGCAGGCGACCGCGCTCGCGATCGCTCAGAGCGGCCAGACTGCCTACCCGATCATGCTGTCGCAGGGCGGCTTCGGCGTATTCGTCGGCGGCTTCGCGTCGGCGGCCCAGGCGCAGACACTGCTTGCCACACTGCAGCCGCAGTATCCGACCGCAACCCTCTACAACCCGACCGGCGGCGAGCTCGAGGTGCAGCTGCCGTCGGCGGCGGCCGCCTTCCTCGTCGAGAGCGCCCAGGGGCTGCAGGTGCAGGGTGACCAGGGCGTTGTGGCGATCCAGGGCAAGGCGTACCGCGGGTCGCTGACCTTCACGCTGCTGGGAACCGCGCTCGAGGTGGTGGACACGCTGCCGCTCGAGCAGTACCTGTACGGGGTCGTGCCGTCGGAGATGCCGGCGAGCTGGTCTCCGGCCGCGCTGGAGACGCAGGCCGTCGCAAGCCGCACCTATGCGCTCTACCAGATCCAGCACGCGAGCTCCCAAAGCCTCTTCGACGTCTACCCGAACACGTATAGCCAGGCGTACGGAGGCTACGCGGCGGAGCAGCCCTCCTCCAACGCTGCGGTGGATGCGACCGCCAACATCGTCATGACCTACGCGGGCCAGCCGATCGACGCCGTGTTCTCCGCGGACTCCGGCGGCGCGACGGAGGATGCCCAGAACGTCTGGGGCACCGCAGTGCCGTACCTGCAGGGCGTGGATGAACTGCCGGGCTACCAGCCCACCACCTGGGTGATTACGTATACCGCCCAGCAGATCGCGAACTTCGTGACCGCCTGGAGTGGACAGAACATCGGAACGCTGCAGCAGGTCGGGCTCCAGGGCACGCAGCAGACGTTCTCCGGCCGGCCGCTGGATGTGCAGTTCACGGGCAGTGCCGGCCAGTACGTCGTCTGGCGCGACAGCATCCGCGGACTGCTGCGCCTGCCGTCGACCCTCTTCACGCTGACATCGGACGGACAGGTCTACGTAGAGGGTGCGGACGGGATCCAGACGCTCTCCAGCCTTTCGGGAGCGGTGGCGCAGTCGGCGGCGGGAACGGGCGCTTTGCCGGCGACCGTGCAGGCGGAGGGCGCGAGCGGTGCGACAGCATCCTACCCGCTCGTGGCGACGACCTACACTCTAGACGGGCGGGGCAACGGCCACGGCGTCGGCATGAGCCAGGACGGGGCGCAGTACATGGCGACGCAGGGGTACACCTACCAGGCGATCCTCAGCCACTACTACACCGGCGTGACGTTCTCCCCGGACAACTGAGGCGCTGCCTCGTGCAGTCCGCGCAAGACGCGCTCGAGCCACGTATGGATCGTGTTGGCTGCGACGGCGGCGCGCAGCTTCGCCATCCGCCGCTCCCGCTCCTCTGGCGATGAAAAGAGCGCCCGCGCGAGTCCCTCGGCCACGCGCTCGGGGCTGAGCGGAGATAGCGGGAAGGCGTCGCGCAGCTCCTGGTAGGCGCCGGCCGTCTCGCTGAGGCAGAGCGCGCCTTCCCCGTCCACGCGCGCCGCGACGTACTCCTTCGCGACGAGGTTGAGCCCGTCGTACAGCGAGGAGACGACGGCTACGTCGGCGAGGCGGTAGAGGGCGACGAGCTGATCCAGCGTCAGGTTGCGCTCCACGAGCCGCACCGGGCGCCAGCCGGGGCGTCCGTAGCGGCGGTTGATGTCGCTTACGCGGCGGCGCACGGCGATCGCCAGGCGCCGGTAGTCCCGGATCTCGGTTCGGGTCGGGACCCCGACCTGCAGGAACTGTACCCTGCCGTGCAGCGAAGGGTAGCGGGCCAGCAGGCGTGTGAAGCCGTCGAGGCGCGCCGGAATGCCCTTCGTGTAGTCGAGCCGGTCGACGCCGAGCAGCAGCGAGGCGTCCTGCAGGCCGAGCCGCGAGCGCAGCTTCTCGATGCGCTCGCGGGTCACCGGGGCGCGCGCGATCTCCTCGACCCGCGCCGTGTCGATCGAGATGGGCACGGCCGCAAGCCTCGTGACCCGTCCCTGATACAGGAGGCGCACCCCGTCCGCATCGCGCATCATGCGCGCGCCGAGCTCCTTGCGGGCCGCGGCGGCGAAGGCGTCCACGGAGTCATCGGTCTGGAAGCCGAGCCAGTCCGCTTGGAGCAGCCCTTGCAGCAGTAGGCGGCGCTCCGGCAAGAGGCGCAGCACGACGGTCGGCGGCCAGGGGATGTGCCAGAAATGCGCGATCGGCCCGGTGTAGCCGAGCCCCCGCAGGTAGCCGGGGACCATCGCGAGCTGGTAGTCGTGCAGGAACACGATGTCCTCCGGCTTCGCAACCTTCGCAATGCGCTCCGCGAACAAGCGGTTCACGTGCCGGTACGAACTCCAGTCGCTCGGGCGGAAGTGCGCCCGCTCGACGAGGTTGTGGCATAGCGGCCAGAGGCCGGCGTTGGCGTAGCCGGAGTAGTATGCGCGGTACGTCTCCACGGGGACTCCGAGCACTTCCACCGCGTAGCGCGGAGCCTCCGGGGGGACGCGGAGATCCTGCCCCTCACCGGGCTGCGCTGCGATCCATACCCCTCCGAACCCCTGCATCAGCGGGTCGAGCGCGGCAGTCAGGCCCCCGGCCGGGCGCTCCCAGCGCGGCTCCCCGTCGGGGCCCAGCGAGCGGCGGTAGGGTGCCCGGTTGGCAGCCACGATCAGGCGTGCCCCAGGAAACAGCTCGTGCATCGCATTCGCTGCGGCCGACGCTCCGCTCGTGTGACGTACGGCCATGGTCAGACCTCCCTAGCCCTGTAGAAAACGGGCCGCCCTGGATGCTCCAGAGCGGTCCGCCCATAAACCTTTCCTCGGGACACGCAGAAGGTGCGGGTCACCCTCCACTTCCATGGCTTGCGAGGTTAGCTGTCGGGCTCGGGTAGAAGCACAACCCGGCTCGCGCGATGCGAGCTTCGCCCCAGGGCGGTCTGGTTCCCCCGCTCCACTCACGTGGATTCAGCCGATCAGAGCGACTCCCGATACGGTTATGCTACCAGACTAGGTACACAGTGGTCAAAGTTGCTTGTCTGGCAACTTCACTCAGGGCGCCGGCACCTGCGGGGGGTCAAGGTCGCGAAGGCGCGGCAAGGCGGCACCGCGGCGGAGTTCCGCGACCGCTGCCGCAAAACCGGCATGGGGGAAGAGCTGAGGGAAGTTGCCGCGCTGCTCGCCTTCCTGCGGGTCGACGTGCTCGCCCCAGAGCAGGAGCGGCGTCGCCGAGGCGACCAGGCGTTCCAGCGTGGCCGCGGCGCGCGGCAGTTCGCCGCTGCGCAGGTACGTGCGCGCCAGCCACGTGCTCCCGAGCGTGAAGGGGTGCCGGGCCGTACCCATCTCGTCCGCGCGGTAGCGGTAGACGAGTCCGTCCTCCACGAGATCCCTTTCGATGGCCGCGAGGGTCCGCTGCCAGCGCGGGTCGTCCGGCGACGCAAACCCATAGAGCGGCAGGCAAAGCAGGGCTGCGTCCACGTTCGGAAGTCCGACGCCCTGCGTGTAGCGCCCGAGGTCCGGGTCGTAGCAGAGCGCATGGACGTCCGCTGCGACGTCGTGTGCCGCTTCGGCCCAGCGGCGCGCGACGTCTTCACGCCCGACGAGGCGGCCAAGGTGGACACCCGTCTGGATGGCCACCCAGCAGAGGACGAGGGAATGGGTGTAGCGCTGCGGCGTGCCCCGGAACTCCCAGAGGCTTGCATCCGGACGCTGCCAGTTTTCGGTGGACCAGGTCACGAGCCGTTCGATGGCCCACCACTTTTCACGCACGAAATCCACGTCATTGCTCTCACGCACATAGCGCCAGATCGCCCAGAGGAGATCGCCTTCCACATCGAGCTGGAGCTGGGCGGACGCGGCGTTGCCGACGCGCACCGGCCGGCTGCCGCGGTGCCCGGAGAGCCAGCGCAGTTCGCGCTCGCCGAGGCTGAAGGTGCCGTCGATGCGCATGAAGGGGGAGAGAAACGGTTTTCCCGTCATCTGCACGGCACCTAGCAGGAAGTCGATGAGACGCCGGGCGGCGGACATGTCGCCGACGAGCTGAAAGGCCTCCGCAGCGTATGAGGCATCGCGTACCCAGACGAAGCGATAGTCCCAGTTGCGCGTTCCGCCGAGCTGCTCCGGCAGGCTCGTGCTGGGCGCCGCAAGCACCGCGCCGCTGGCCCGGGAGGTGAGGCCGCGCATCGTCAGGACGGAACGTTCGAACGCGGCCCCGAGCGGCCCCGGAATTGATGGCAGGGGTGCGCTCCGCCAGTAGTGCACGGCGTCGCGGAGCGTTTGCTCGGGATCGTCGTCGAGTTCCAGGAGCTGTTCGCGCTCCTTCTCGAGATCGGGCGTGTAGCGCAGGACGAGTTCGTATTCCCCCGGCGGCAGGAGCCAGCGCTCACGGTCGATCGGACCCGGATGGGAGCCGCGCAGGAAGAGCAGTACGGCTGCCGTATCCTGCGGGTCGCGGTAGATCGCGCCGTCGGCGAGCTCCTCGTGCGCCGCGAGGGATTGGCCGTAGCGGAAGCGCGGCCGGCATTCCACGATCAGGGGCACGTCGCTGCGCACGAGGCGGCGCAGTTCCGCCCGCCCGATCACGAGGTAGTCGGTGATCGTGGCGTTGCCGGACGGCGTCTGCAGACGCGTTTCCAGCACGTTGGTGCCGGGTACGTACGACTGATCTGCGCGGAACGATGTCTCCGGTCGCAGCGCGAAATACCCTCCGACCTCGTCGTCGAGCATCCGGCTGACAACGGCGTCGGAATCGAACTGCGGCAAGGGCAGCCATTCGATCGAACCATGCGTTGAGACGAGGGCAGCGGTCTGCCCATTGGAAATGAACCCATAAAAGTGTTTCAACGGTGTTCTCCTTAACAGCTGATCGTCGGTTGCCCTTAGTCTATCCGCCGCATGGCGCGGGCGACAACGAAGGCGCAGGAGAGGTGCCGCCGCAGTCCGCCAGAACCGTCGCGCAAAGCCTAACCATGTGATTGCGGGGAGGTGCGCTTCATGAGAGCGCTGCTTGGGCTTGCAGCCGCCGCCTGTCTTGCCGCAGGCAGCTGTTCACCCGCTGTTCCGTCGATGACGGCGGAGGCCGGCGGAGTGAACCTCGCCGCCGTCGTCAACGGCTACACCTGGAGCGGCCTCGGCGGCACGACGATCGCGGACGCCGCGAGCGATCCGGCCCACGGCCTCAAGGTGTATCGGGGGTCCAGGGGTGCGATCGTGCGACTTTCGTTCTCGCAGCCGCCGAGCGCAGTCGATCTCACGGAATGGCGGGGCCCGAGGGCTGTCGGCAAGCGGGCGGTCCGGCATCTCGCATTCGCGCTCCCGCGCCTCCCGGGGACCTACACATACGAAGTCAACGACCTCCACCTGAAGTCGGAGGCTTGCAGAAAGGCTGTGGGCCTTCCGCGTGCGGCGGGCTGACAGCCGCCCTGCTCGCGATATTGCGAGCAGCGATGGTGTCGGCGGGCCCACCGAAGCCACAGCCGACACACAGGAACACGCCTCTGGACGGGCGACTGCGCCGGTCGACGCAGCCACAGGCGGGACAGGTCTGAGAGGTATGGCGAGGATCGACGAAGACCACCTGGACACCGCTGAGTACCGCCTTGTATTCCACGAATTCACGGAGCTCAGCAAAGCCCCAAGAGGACAACTGGCGACGGTGGGCCCTGCGAGCCGTTATCCGGGCGCGGATGCCCTTGAGATCCTCAAGGGCGATGCCGCGTCCGGTGTCTTTGGCCTTCGCCACAAGTCTCTTGGAAACCACGTGGTTGACATCACGGGCAAATCGCGACTCCCGGTCGCGCCGCGTACGGAGAAGTCTCTTCGCGGACTTCGTCCCCTTCTTCTGGAGACGCCTGCGGATGCGGTGATAGCGGTGGCGGAGACCGTTGAGCTGGGCGCCTGAGAACACCTCGCCATCGCTATCCACGGCGATGTGCACGATCCCGAGGTCGACCCCGAGGAAGGACTCTGCGGTCCGTTCCTCGGGTGCTTCCACCTCCACGGTCTGCAAGAGGTAGAATGCGCCCCGACGAAACACGAGCTCGGCCTGCCCGCGCCGCATACGGAGCCGCTCCCGCTGCCACGCGGCGACGTGGAAGAGCACGTGCTGTCGCCCGCCCAACGTGAGGATGCTCACGCTCTCATCTCCCCGGTAGGAGAGCATCCGCTCGTCATAGGGCATAGCGCCTTTCAGGCGAAACCGGGGCTGGACCCGGAGATCGCGCCGATACGCGTCGCAGACCTTGGCTACGGCGCGTACGGTCATCTGTGCCGAGAGCCCAAACTCCGCGCGGATACGACCATAGACCTTCTTCTGCAGGCGCACCCGGTTCGCGGTACGCTCCGCGAACGCGGCCCCCGCAATACTGTTGCAGGCCGAGTTGAAGGTCTCCATGGTGCGCAAGAGTTCCGCTCTTTGCGCATCCGTCGGCATCAGCTTGATCTGCACGATGAGCTTCATGTCGACAGGATATGCCAAATATCCCATTCTGCAAGCCGATCCCGCGCTTCCTCCCCGGCGTGAACGCTCGGGCTTCCGCGTGCTGTGGCTAGTGAACTACGACATCGCCGTCAGGGTACGGCTAGGAGACGAGCCGGCTGTCTCTTGAAACGTGAAAACGCCGGCCGGATGCCGGCGGGCGCTGCGCTCAGTCGGCCCCGATTCCTCTCGGCTGCCACTTGGTCGGGTCCTGGTTCAAGCGGTGGGCCTCGCCGCCGCGATCGTGGGAATGCTCGAACTCGTGGGGGACGATCGCCAGCGCCTCGCCGGCGAGCAGCCCCGACACTCCGTGCTGGCCAGGTTCATGGCGGATCCACTCCTGCGGAATCGCCATGTCCGGTCCTGTGTAGTCGAGGGGTTCGGTATACGTCCCGATGTAGCCTTCGAAGTTGCGCAGCACGACGTGCCCGCGGCCCTGCGACAACACGTAGTTCGGCCCGACGGGCACCTTGCCGCCGCCCCCCGGCAGGTCGACGACGTACGTCGGCACCGCGTAGCCGGACATGTGCCCGCGCAGCGACTCCATGATCTCGATGCCCTGTGCGACCGTCGTGCGGAAGTGGCCGGCGCCGTGGACCTCGTCGCATTGGTAGATGTAGTAGGGGCGGACGCGCAGGCGCACGAGCTCGCGCATGAGTTTCTGCATGATTACGGGGTGGTCGTTGATGCCGCGCAGCAGCACGGTCTGCGAGCCGAGGGGGATGCCGGCGCGGCTGAGGCGGTCGAGCGCGTCCGCGACCTCCGGCGTGAGTTCGCGCGGATGGTTGGCGTGGATGTTCAGCCAGAGGGGGTGGAACTGCGAGAGCATGTCGCACAGTTCCTGCGTGATGCGCTGCGGCGTGAAGATCGGCACGCGAGACCCGATGCGGATCACTTCGATGTGCTCGATCTTCCGGAGTTCGCGCAGGATGCTCTCCAGCACCTTGGGGCTGAGCACGAGCGGATCCCCGCCGGAGAGCAGCACGTCCCGCACCTGCGGGGTCCTGCGAAGGTACTCAAGCTGCGCCTCGAACTCGGCTGGGCTGAAGTTCGCGTGCGGATCGCCGACGATCCGGCTGCGCGTGCAGTACCTGCAGTAGCTGGCGCATTGCGTTGTGATCAGCATGAGGACGCGGTCGGGGTAGCGGTGGACGAGGCCCGGAACGGGACTGTGCAGGTCCTCGGCGAGCGAGTCCGCCATCTCCGCGTCGAAGGGCACGAGTTCCTGTGCGGTCGGCAGCACCTGGCGGCGGATGGGGCAGGTCGGGTCATCTGGATCGATCAGCGAGGCGAAGTACGGCGTGATGTCGAGTCGCAGGCGGCCGCTCGCCCGGATGCCCTGTTCCTCGTCCGGGGTCAGGCGGATGATCTTCGTGAGTTCGCCGATCGAGTTCAGGCGGTTCTTGAGCTGCCAGCGCCAATCGTTCCATTCCTCGTCGGGCACGTCGCGCCAGAGGGGTGCACGGGTATTGCGCGGCAGCTGCAGCTGGCTGCGCACCGTAGCTTCGGGATGCTGGGACAAACCGGTTTGCCTCCCCCTGCATTTGTGGGATGGTCACCAAACAAAGGGCGATCGCCCTCTGCAACACGTCGAATGCGGAGCGCGGGGCGGCCCTGGACTGCTTCGTCCGCCGCGGTGCGCTATAGAGTACATAGTGCTCCAAAACGTTCCGCTTGCATAGTCCACCCGTGACAAACAAGCGGGCAGGACGCCACGCGGCGTCCTGCCCTGGAGGTCAACTCTCTAGAGGTTTGGCGTGAAGTAGCGTGCGAGTTCGTCCTCGATCGCGATGACGCGCCGCATGATGTGATTGCGGTCCTTGTACGGCTTCTTTTGCGCGCGCTCCACGAGGACCTGCTTCTCACGCTGCAGTGTCTCAATGTGCGCAACGACATCGGGCGGGTACGGCAACGCACTCCGCTGTGCCATGACAATCTCTCCTTCGCTTCCGCCCAACAGCATACCTAGTCGGCGCAGCGGCGGCAATAGGCGA
>JAKAPV010000107.1 GCA_021806845.1 Bacillota bacterium
GCCGCACCGAGCGCTCGCTACGTCGCGCGACCCGCCCGCCTCCAGCGTCCCGCTCGCGGCGGTCTCCCAGGCGGCGCAGCCCGGACGTACGAAGTCGGTCGCGATCATCGCCGCGTAGGGTGAGGCGCAGACGATCCCGCGTGTCCTGGCACCATTGGGCCGACTCTCGCTGCAGGAGATCATCGTGGTGGTGAACGGCTCGCGGGACGCCGCCGCGCGCGCGGCGAGGCCGGCGGGATGCCGCCGCACCGACGGTCGGCGCAAGCGGTCCCTGGCCGTTCCGCCCAAGTAAACCATTTGGGAACTTGGTATATTCCGCCTGGATCCGACAGGCTACCTCCGCGAAGCGTCGAAACGTAGCGCAATCACGCGGAATCGGGGGTGCGGCGTTGCGTCGGGTGATCTCTGCGGCGGAGATCCGACAAACCATGCGGCAAGCGACGCTGCGGACTGTGTTCCAGCCACTGTGGGACCTGCGGCGCGGCATGGTCTTCGGCTATGAGGCGCTGGCGCGCTTCCCGGCCGAAAACCCATTGCGCTGGTTTCAGGCGGCGCGCCGCCATGGGCTGGAGCTGCCTCTCAACCGATTCGCCTGCCAGCAGGCGATCCACGACTTCGAACCGCTCGCGGTGGAGATGCCCGGTGCACTCCTCTTCCTGAATGCATCCTCGCCGGCGAGCGCCGTCGAGGTCGGGCGCATCGCCGAGCGCAGCCCGTATGCGGACCGCATCGTGCTCGAACTGACGGAGGACCTCGTGGCGCAGGCCAAAGACCTCGTCGATGTGGTCCTCGAACTGCGGCGCAGCGGGCTGCGCCTCGCCGTCGACGACATGGGCAACGGCCTTTCCGACCGTCACCGCTTCCACTTGCTCGCGCCGGAGGTCCTCAAGGTCGACCGCCGGGTGATCGCCCGCTGCATGTCTGGGCAACGCGCGGCAGAGGGCCAGCTCGCGCAGTTCGTCGAGCTCGCCGAGTCGGCCGGCTGCTATGTCCTCGCGGAAGGGATCGAGCGCGAGGAGTGGCTTCCCGCGCTGGCGGAGCGCGGCGTCGCGCTCGCGCAGGGATTCGCCGTCGGGAGGCCGGGCAGCGCGGAGGAGGTGCTGGCCGCCGCCCGCAGCCGTAAGCCGCTTACGCAGGCCCGGCTGGCCCAGCCTGCGGCGGCCGCGTTGCCCGATGTGCTGGGCGAGGGGGTGCGCCGCTACCTGCGCGCACACCTCGAGGAACTGATGGGCGCCGGCGAGCCCGCCTACGGGCGGGAGGGCGCCTCGCCGCAGCTGCTGCACTCTCTCCTCCTGGTCCTCGAAGAGGGCACGCGTCCCGAGGCCTGGCACTACGGCGTCGCGCCGGAACTCGGCCGCCGCATCGCCGCGATCGACGCGCCCAGCGTGGAGGTGGCGCAGGGCTTCTCCTATCTCCGGGGCTACCTCATGCACCGCTTCGCCGACGCCGCGCGCAGCCAGTCCAGCGATGCCATCCGACGGATCGGAGACTGGCTCGACACGCTCGAGATCGCCGTCCTGCGCCAGCGCGAGCGCCTGGTCGTCCAGCGCGAAGCCTTCCGCGACGAGGAGCTCGGGCGCCGCTCCCGCCAGACCGCCATCCTGCGGGAACTGCTGACCTGCCTCGGAGAAGGCAGCATGGACGCCCTGGTCGCCCAGCGGGCGGCGCAGCTGGTGGGCGCGGACGAGGTCGCGCTCGTCCTCACCTCCCCGGACGGCACGGTGCGGGACATGCTGACCCACCCGGTCGGCAGCGAGGCGGTGCGCACGGCCACGGCGGCGCGACTGCGCGGCGGGCGCAGCCGCGCCGCCCAGATGCAGCACCGCATCGCCGGCGGCACGCGCCGCCTCCAGGGCCCGTTCTCGAGCATGGTCTCGATGCCGATCGCGTTCGACGGAGAGCGCATCGGCGTGCTGGTCGCCTGGCGGCGCGAGCCGGTCGCCTTCTCCCGGCGCGACTGCGAGGCGCTCGACCTCCTGGTCGGGCAGATCGCGGCCGCCATGCATGCGCACTCCCGCCTGGGCGAAGTCATTCGCCGCGAGCATGAGCTGTTGGCCTTCGAGGAGATGGCGACCGCCCTGCGCGGCGCGGAGAGTCCGGCCGCGGCGGCGCGCGAGCTGCTCGAGGGACTGCGCCGGCTGTTCGCCGCCGAGGCGTACTTCGTCACTTCCTGCGCTGCCGATGGCGCCCAGGCGACGCTCGCCGTCTACCCCCCGAGCGGCGGAGCCCTCGCGCGCGAGGCGTCGAGTGCTGCGACGCGCTGGGTATCGGAACGCATCGAGCCCCTGTTTCTGCGCGAAGGCGCCCTCGCCTTGGAGGGCGGGGGCGCCAGCGCTGGTCTGGAGGGATTTCGCTCGGTCGCGGTCGCTCCGATTCTGGCGGGCTCCAAGGTGCTGGGCGCAGTCGGGGCGCTCGACCGCCGGGACCGCCGCATCGAGGCGCACACGGTAGAGACCCTGGAGCGCGCGGCCGCTCTCTTTAGCCTCGTGCAGGAGCGGTTCGAGCGCGAGGAGCAGCTCGTGGCCGGACGCTAGCTCAGCCGGAGATGCCCGGCTCGGTCATACGGCGCAGGTCGAGGATCGCGTCGGCCTGTTCCCCGGAGAGGAGTCCCTGCTCGACGACGAGGTCGCGCACGCTCCGCCCGGTCCGGGTCGACTGGTTCTGCAGCTCCGCGGCCTTAGCGTATCCCACATACGGGGCGACGGCCGTCGCGAGGGCGCCGGATCCCTCGAGGAGGCTCAGGCTGCGCTCGGCGTTGACGGTGATCCCGTCTACGCAGCGCAGGCGCAGCGTCTCCGATGCGTTGCCAAGGATGATCAGCGACTCGCCGAGCCGGTCGGCGACGACCGGCATCATCACGTTCAGCTCCATCTGCCCGTACTGCGCGGCCGTCGCGATGGTGACGTGGCCGCCGATCACGTCGAGGGCGACCATGTTCACCATCTCGGGTACGGACGGGTTCACCTTGCCCGGCATGATCGATGAGCCGGGCTGAACAGCCGGCAGCTGGATCTCGCCGACGCCGGCGTGCGGGCCCGACGAGAGCAGGCGCAGGTCCGAGGCGATGCGTGTCAGCTCGATCGCTAGGACCTGCAGTCCCGACGAGAAGAAGACGAAGTCGCCGAGGCTCTGCGTGATGCGGAAGCGGTTGCCCGGGGCGCGGAAGGGCAGGCCGAGCGCCCTCGAGAGTTCCTGCGCGCCGGCTTCGGGGTAGCCCGGCTCGGCGTTCAGGCCGGTGCCGTTCGCGGTGGAGCCCATGTTCAGCTCGTAGATGTACTCGACCGCACGGTCCGTCTGCTCGACCGCCTGCCGGATCGAGGCGGCATAGCCGGAGAACTCCTGGCCAAAGCGGATCGGCACCGCGTCCTGCAGGTGCGTGCGGCCGGTCTTGAGGATGCCGTCCGTGCGCTCGGCGAGGCTGTCGAAGGACGTCGCCAGGGCGAGCGCCTGCTCGCGGGCCTTTTGCCAGAGCGCGGCCGCGGCGACGCGCATGATCGTCGGAAAGATGTCGTTCGTCGACTGGCCCATGTTCACATCGTCGTGCGAGGAGACCCTGTGGTCCCCAGGCGTGCCGCCCAGGTGGACGGAAGCGAGGTTTGCGAGCACCTCGTTGAGGTTCATGTTGAATGAGGTGCCGGCGCCGGCCTGGTAGACGTCAACGATGAACTGGTCCAGGTAGCGGCCGGCGATCACCTGGTCAGCCGCCCAGACGACGGCGTCGGCGATCTCGGGCTTGAGCCGGCCGGTCTCGCGGTGGGCAACCGCCGCGGCGCGCTTGACCTGCGCGCCGGCGGTGAGGAACTCGGGCCGCGGCAGGCGTCCGCTGATCGGGAAGTTCTCGTGCGAGCGCTGTGCGTGTGCGCCCCAGAGGGCGCCGTCCGGCACCTGCACCTCGCCGAGGGCGTCTCTTTCGATGCGTGGCATACAATGCATTCCTCCTGCGCTCGTTGCCAGGTGAGAACCACAGGCATTATAGCAGAGGCTTTCGACCCTGGCGCCCTGTCCGAACGGTCCTTTCCGCACTAGACGGAGGAGGCCTCGCGCTCGGCGGCGCGGCGCGACAGCCAGGGCGGTGTCGCGGCGGTGCGATAGTACGCGTCGACCCAGGTGCCCACCTCCGGCATCCAGCGCGCGGCGGGCGTGAACGCGACGCCGAGCTCGTCCCGCGCGCGCGTCGAGTCGCACTGCGCGATGTACGGAAGGGGCAGGCGGTAGACCCCCTCGACGGCGAACCGGCTCCCGTCGAGCCGCTCGCGCGGGGCGAACCGCAGCTCCGGCGACGTACCGGCCACAGCCGCCATCGCTGCGATGTATCCCCGGTAGTCGAAGGCCTCCGCCGCGGCCGCATTGAACACCCGCAACTCGCCCGCGGGGGTGTGGGCAGCGCGCGCCAGCACCTGGGCGACATCGCCCGCGTACGCCATCTGACATGGGCCGGCGGGAGACGCCGCCTCGGGCGGCAGCCAGATCGGGCCGCCGTCGCGCACGCGCAGCCAGAACCAGGCGAAGCGGCCGTCGTCCGTCTGCGCGCCCGCGAGCTGGAGGTGCGGGCGCACGATGGTCACCGAAAGGCCGGCGAGCGCTCCCGCCGACGCGGCGAAGGCCTCGAGCCGCCGCTTGCTGTCTACGTATCTCAGGTGTTCGGAAGGCTCCGCCGGGAGGGGCGGCAGCTCGAAATCCCAGTCATCCTCACGCAGCGGCCGCAGCACCGGTCGCCCTGCATCAAGCTGCGGGTAGACAAAGGCGGTGCTCGTCAGGACATAGTGGCCAAAGCGCCCGCCCAGCGCCGTGAAGAGCGCCTGTGCATCCTCCGGCACATAGGCGACGTTGTCGATCACCACATCGAAGCTGCCCTCTAGCGCGGCCTGCAGCTGCGCGGGATCGCGGCGGTCCGCGACCGCCAGGCGCGCGCGCGGGTCGGGCAGGGGGCGGCGGCCGCGCGTCAGCACGGTGACGTCGTCGCCCGCGTCCAGGAGCAGCGGAACGAGATAGTGTCCGATCATCCGGGTACCGCCGATCACCAGTACCTGCAAGCCGATTCCTCCGGTGCGCGGAAGGAAGCCTTCCGCAGTCTTCCGAACAGAGTAGCGGGCAGCGCTCGCACCAGCGGGTGCTGCAAGGAAAGGGGGCAGGGCCGGCGGCCCGTTGGCCGGCGGCCGAGGAATTTGGCCCGGATTCTCGTCTACGCGGTCGATGCCGAGGACTATCTTCCGCTCCTGCGCGCAGTTGCGCCGGGGTTCAGCCTGGCCGCCGCCACGACGCCGGAGCAGGCCGAGCTGCATCTCGACGCGGAGATCCTCTTCTCCTGGGGAATCCCGGCCGACCTCGTCCGGCGCATGCCGAACCTGCGCTGGGTACAGTGGCTTGGAGCCGGCGTCGACCGGGTCGTGCGCGCGCTGCCGGAGCACGTGCCGCTCACGCGCGTGGTCGGCGCCTTCGGAACGGTCATGACGGAGCACGTGTTCGCGTTCCTGCTCGCGATCCGGCGGGATGTCTTCGCGATCCGCGCCTTGCAGCAGGAGCGCCGGTGGCAGAAGGTGCCCGGGCAACCTCTGCGCGGGCAGCGCCTCGGCGTGGCGGGGCTCGGCGCCATCGGCCGGGATATGGTGCAGATGGGCCGCGCCTTCGGCATGGAGGTCTGGGGGCTCAGCCGCAGCGGTGCCCACGCGGACCTCGTGGACCGGCACTTCCTGCCGCGTGACGCCAGCGCGTTCGCCGCGGGCGTCGACAATCTGGTGCTGGTGCTGCCAGCGACCCCAGAGACGAACCACCTGTTCGGGGCGAGGGAACTGCAGGCGATGCGGGCGGGTTCCATCCTCGTCAATGTCGGGCGCGGGAACGCGGTCGACGAGGCGGCGCTCGCCGAAGGGCTGCGGGCGGGGCGGCCCGCCTACGCGCAGCTCGACGTGTTCGAGCGCGAGCCGCTGCCGCAGGAGAGCCCGCTCTGGGACCTCGAGAACTGCTTCGTCTCCGCGCACTGCTCCGGCCCGAGCGAACTCCAGCGCGTCGGGACCTACGCCGTCGAAAACCTGCGCCGCTACCTTTCCGGCGAGCCGCTCTTGGGCGTCGTCGACAAGACCCGCGGATACTAGGGTATCAGCGCGCGGCGCAGAGAGTGGAGCATGCGCGCGGTGGCGCCCCAGATGCGGTAGGCCTGCCAGGGGTAGACCGGCATCCGCCAGATGGCGCCGGACGGTGTCTTGACATCCTCCCACCGCTCGATCTCCCAGAGGTCCCCAAGCGGCGGTTCGAGCAGCTCCGCCACCTCGCCCGAGCACGGGCGCACGTCGGGCCGGCCGGGGAGATATCCGACGCACGGTGCGACGGCAAACCCGGAGACGGGGATGAAGAGCGGCGGGAGATGCCCGAGACGGTGCGGCGCGGCGAGGAGCCCGATCTCCTCGCGCGCCTCCCTGAGGGCCGTCTCCCAGTAGTCCCTGTCGCCCGGGTCGCACGAACCGCCGGGAAAGCTGATCTGCCCCTTGTGGTGGTCTAGGTCGTCGGCGCGGCGCGTGAGGAGCACCCTGAGGCCCGGACCGTCCGGATAGAGCAGCACCAGCACTGCGGACGGCCGCCCGGCGGGCAGCGCGAGCTGCGGCTCCAGACTCCGCGACAGGCGCACAAGCGCCGCGGGTGTGCCGTGGTCGAGGTCCCTGTCGTCGTTCGCTGTGGCAGCCTCCCTCGGAGTATCGGGATTTGTCGCCTCCGCGCTCGACTCCTTCCGGGAGGGTAGCGGCGATCGGGCGCGAACTCTTGGCAGCACATGTTGGGGGAGTACAATGCTCGCGCTCTTCGATCTTGACGGAACGCTGCTCGATACGGCTCAGGCGCACGCCCATGCCGCAAAGACCGCGCTCGCAAGGCGCGGACTCCCTTGCGACCCCGACACGGTGCACCGCTTCCTCGTCGCGCACGACGCGGCATCGGCCGGCATGGACGAGACCGCGTACTACGCTGTGTGGCAGGACATGCAGCCGCTCTACCGCGAGGCGCAGCACACCGTGCGAACGTTTCCGGGCGTGCCGGAGGTGCTTTCGTCCTTGGCGCGGGAGGGCTGCCGCCTCGGAGTCGTCACGTCCAAGCGGCGCTGGGCGGTGCAGCGGGAGCTGGAGATCACGGGGCTCGCGGCCTCCTTTGAAGTGGTCGTGTGCCGCGAGGACACCGACCAGCACAAGCCGAGTCCGCAGCCGCTGCTGCGCGCCCAGTCGCTGGTTGGACTGCGGGGCGGGGTGTACTTGGGCGACCAGGACACCGACGTGATCGCGGCGCGCGCCGCCGGCATGCGGCCGATCGGTGCGGGCTGGGGCTGGAGCGGCGCCGCGGCGCTGCGGGACGCCGGCGCGGCGGCGGTGATCGGAGCATTCGCGGAGCTGCCCTCGGTGCTGCGGGAGCCTGAGGACGATGCCTTCCGCGCGCGGGCCGCGGAGTAGATGCATGCGTATGCGGGGCGGTGCCGGGGGACGGCGCCGCCCCTTTGCCTGTGGCGCTGATCGAGAAGACAAACAGGCGGGAGGACACCAAAGTGGCGGAACTTCGTCGTGTGCTCGTGAAGTTGAGCGGCGGGGCGTTCGCGGGGGAGGAGAGCTTCGGCTTCGACCGGGCGGCGCTCGACCACATCGGCAGTGAACTGGCCGACCTTCGGCGCCAGGGCATCGAGACGGCGGTGATGGTCGGGGGAGGCAACATCTTTCGCGGGCGGACGGCGGAAGACTGGGGCATTGAGCGCGCCGAGGCCGACAACATCGGTACGATGGCGACGGTCGTGAACAGCCTCATCCTGCGCGGCGTGCTGACCGCGAACGGCGTCGAGGACGTGCGCGTGATGACGGCGATCCCCATGGCGGCCGTCGCGGAGCCGTACATCCGCCTGCGCGCGATCCACCACCTCGAGAAGGGACGGCTCGTGATCTTCGCGGCAGGCACCGGCCAGCCGTACGTGACGACCGACTATCCCGCGGTGCAGCGCGCGCTCGAGATCCGGGCGGAGGGCATTCTCGTCGCAAAGCGCGGCGTGAACGGCGTCTATACGAGCGATCCGAACAGGGAGCCCGGCGCGCGCCGCTACCTCACTGCCGACTACGACACGGTGCTGCACGCGAATGTCCAGGTCATGGACCAGTCGGCGTTCATCCTTGCCAGGGACTACCGGCTGCCGATCCACGTCTTCGACTTCACGCAGGAGCACTGCCTGCGCCGCGTGATCGCGGGCGAGCAACTCGGGACCCGCATCGCGCACGGCCTGCCGGTCGCGTTCGAATGAGCGGCCGTCAGTTGCCGCCGCGCACCGGGATGAGGGCGCCCGAGACGTCCCTGCCCGCGCTCGAGCAGAGGAAGAGCGCGAGCTCCGCAAGGCGCTCGGGCGCCGCCCATTGCGCGGGATCGCGGCCGGGCATGTCGCTGCGGTTCGACGGCGTGTCGATCGTTAGCGGCAAAAGGGCGTTCACCGTCGCGCCGCTGCCCTTGAGTTCCTGCGCCGCAGTCTGCACGATACTGTGTAGAGCCGCCTTCGACGCGTTGTAGGAAACCTGCTTTGGGCGGGATTCCTGTGCCCCCAGCGCGCCGATCAGGACCGCGCTGCCGCGCGCTGCGCGCAGCGAGGGCAGGAGGCCCTGCAGGACGTAGAAGGGAAGGCGGGCGTTCACCCAGAGGAGCCGCTCGAACTCTTCGGGCGCCGTCTCCTCGATGGCGCTGCCGCCGGCGAATGCGCCGGCCGTTACGATCAGTGCGTGCAAGGGACCTCTGGCGATCTCCCGGCAGGCGAGGGACACGCCTTCGGGCGTCCCGAGGTCGGCGGCGACGCCAATGGCGCCACTCGGCAGATCCCGCGGCATGCTGCGCCCGAGGGCACGCACCGCATATCCTGCTGCCGCGAAGCGCTGCGCCATCACCCGGCCGACCTGTCCCGCGCCGATGACGGCGGCGCGCGGCGGGTGTTCGTCAGGAGTGTCCAAATTCCATCGCCTCCTGGCCAAAGGTTCGGTTCCCCGCCGCACGCTCCTCTTCCGGGCCGTCTACAGGAGGTTTTCCGCGTGATCGCGCTGTTTGACTCCGGAATCGGCGGGCTCACGGTGCTCGGGTCGCTCTGGCGCCGGCTGCCGCAGCGAAACTACCTCTATCTCAGCGACCAGGCGCACTTTCCCTACGGGGACCGCCCGGCGCAGGAGGTGCGCCGCGACGTGGCCGCTTTTGCCGCGTACGCGCGGCAGGCTGGGGCCGAGGCGCTTGTGCTCGCCTGCAACACGGCGAGCGCGATCGCGCTTGCGGAGGCGAGCCGCTCCTTTCGCGGCCCGACCTACGGCGTGATCGAGGAGGTCGCGGCGCAGGCGGCCGCCACCTCCGCAAGCGGCACCGTCGGCGTCCTCGCGACGACCAACACCTGTCGCACGCACGCCTATCGCGACGCGATCGACGCGGCGGTCGAGGAGGTTGCATGCCCGGAACTGATCGCGCTCGCCGAATTCGGCGG
>JAKAPV010000108.1 GCA_021806845.1 Bacillota bacterium
CCGATCGCCAGGCGGGCAAAGCCAAGCGCCAGCGCGCGCAGCGGCACCTCGAACACCGGCGCGCTGCAGCCGTCGACGCCGATGCCGATCTCATCCTCGGGGATGTCGCAGAATGCGGAGACGATCCGGCGCACGAGCCGCTGGCCGGGCGCCTCCGGCGAAAGATAGCCGGCGACGTCCGCTCCGAGCGCCTTCGCGACCCCCAGCATGCCGGCGTGCTTGCCGGAGCAGTTGTTGTGGAGCGCCGTCGGCTCTACTCCCTGGCGCCTCAGCGCATCTGCGGTCTCTGCGTCGGAAGGCGGGTGCGGCCCGCACTGCAGGTCCTCGACCCCTTGCCCGACGCGCGAGAGCAGGCCGAGGACCTGCTCCTGGTGCACAGGCTCGGCCGTGTGGCTCGCGGTCGCGATGGCGAGGTCGGCGCTCGTAAGATGGAAGCGCTCCGCCGCACCCGAGAGAATGATCGCCATCGTCTGGAAGGGCTTCGCGCTCGAGCGCAGGAAGATGCGGCGTTCCGGGTCTCCGAGCGAATAGAGCAGGCGGCCGGCCTTGTCGACCACCGCCGCGTGACCGTGGTGTTCGCTTTCCACACGGCCGGCGCGGACAACTTCAACCATCAACTCAGCGAGCATGCGACGCGACCTCCTGTGCGGCCTGCACGAACGTGGCGAAGAGGGCCATCGCGGCCGGATCGTGCGGATAGAGCCCCTCCGGGTGCCACTGCACCGCGAGCCAGTAGGGGTGGGCGGGGTCCTCGAACGCCTCGATCAGGCCGTCAGGCGCGTTCGCGGTGGTGATCCAGCCTTGGGGCAGATCGCGAACCGCCTGGTGGTGAAAGGAGTTCACGCGCAGTTGCGCCGCGCCGGAAATCTCGCGCAGC
Source organism: Bacillota bacterium (assembly GCA_021806845.1). Lineage (GTDB taxonomy): Bacteria > Bacillota > Sulfobacillia > JAJZYS01 > JAJYTV01 > JAJYTV01. The sequence goes on from JAKAPV010000108.1 coordinate 878, forward strand.
CTGCTGCCTGCCGAGACGTCGACGGCGTGGCTCGCCCGGGCGCGGGCGCCGTGCTGGTAGTGCTGCAGACTCTCCGGGCGCTGGCTCGGTATGTCCTGGTAGAGAGTGCCGCCGCCGGCGATGGCCATCACCTGGCAGCCGCGGCAGATGCCGAAGACCGGGATGCCTCGCCGCAGCGCCTCCTTCGCGAGCGCAAGCTCGAAGGCGTCACGCGTGGCGCTCACCTCGCCGAGTGCGGGATGGGGCTCTTCGCCGAAGTGACAGGGGTCGACGTCGACGCCTCCGGTGAGGAGGACGCCCTGAAGCCGCCCGATCACCGCCCTGGCTGTTTCCTCCGTTCCGGCGAGCATCACCGGAACGCCGCCCGCCGCCTCGACCGCCCGCAGGTAAGGGAGGTTAAGACTGAGCTTTTCGCTCTCGTCGTCGACACTGCAAGAGATCCCAATCAGGGGGCCCATCCGCACCATCCTCAAGTGAAAGTCAGCTGCGCGGCCTGTAGATGCGTGGCAGGCGAACCGCAAGGGCGCAAACGACCTCGTAGTTGATCGTGCCGAGCATGCGCGCAAGCTCTTCTGCACTTACTTCGCGATCTCCTTGGCGGCCCAGCAGAACGGCCTCGTCCCCCGCCGAGACGGGGAAGTCCGCGTCCACGGCGATCACCGTCTGGTCCATCGAGATGCGACCTGCGACGCGCCAGTGCATGCCGCCGAGCAGAACGCGCGCCCTGCCCGAGAGCCCTCGCCGGTATCCGTCGGCATACCCTACGCCCAAGGTCGCGATCTGGGTCTCTCGGTCCGTGACAAATGTGCCGCCGTAACCGATCGGCGTGCCGCGCGGGACGCGCTTCACGAAGGTGACGCGCGCGTGGAGCGACAATGCCGGCGCAAGTCCCGGAGGCGACGCGTTGACGCCATCGGGATTCAGCCCGTACATCGCGATGCCCGCCCGCACCATGTTCGTCCCCGCGACGGGACCCAGAAAGATTCCCGCGGAGTTCTGGATATGGCGCCACGTCGGCAGCAGCTGCCGCCGCTCGAGCTTTTGCAGGGCCGCCGTGAACTGCGCGGTCTGCTTGCGCGTGAACTCCTCGTCCTGCCCCGCAGAGGCATAGTGCGAGTAGACGCCCTCGAGGCGCAGGTGCTCGCTGCGCGCCACCTGCGCCGCCAGGTCGACGACGTCTGACGCACGCCCGCCGATCCTGCCCATCCCAGTGTCGACCTTGAGGTGCACCCCGACCGCCCGCCCGCCTCGCGCGGCACTTCGCTCCGCAAGGCTGGCCTGGTCCGGTTCTGAGATGGTCACGCTGACGCCGCGGCGCGAGCACTGCTCGTACTCCTCCGGACGCACGTGGCCGAGGATCAGTATCGGCGCCAGGATGCCGGCGTGACGCAGTTCCTCCGCCTCATCCAGCGTCGCGACACCAAGCCACTCCGCACCTGCCTGCAGCGCTGCCTGCGCGACCTGGACAGCGCCGTGTCCGTAGGCGTTCGCCTTCACGACCGCCATGATCGCAGCCTGCGGCACAAAGGAGTGCAGGTGCGCGAGGTTGAGCGCGATGCGGCGCAGGTCCACCTCTACGAATGCGGCTCGCATCAGTCTTCCTCCCCGAGTGCTTGCGCCGCGGCGTCCGCCACCTCGCTCGCCAGATGACCGCGCGGTGAACGTGAGCGCAGCGCTGCGCCGGCGCGCGCGTGGGCAAGGGCCGCGCGCTCCGCCGCGATCCTCGCCGGCACGTCTTGCGCCAGCTGCGCCACGACCAGCCCTGTGAGCACATCGCCGGTGCCGCCCGTCGCGAGTTCCGGTCCTCCGGCGTCGACGATGGCGACGCGGCCGTCCGGCGTGGCGACGAAGGTCGGCTGTCCCTTGAGGAGGGTGACGGCGCCCGATCGCCGCGCGAGTTCCTCCGCGGCCTCAAGTCGCTCCTGCGGTGCCGTTCCGACCTCCCGCCCGAGCAGCCGGCTCGCTTCGCCTGCGTGTGGTGTCAGAACCGTGGGGGCGCTGCGGCGCAAGAGCTCTTCCGGCCGGCCGGCGAAGGGGCTCAGCCCGTCCGCGTCGAGCACGAGCGGCCGACACAGCGCGATGATCGCCCGGCGCCACTGCGCGAGCTCGGCCATCCTGCCAAGTCCGGGCCCGATGGCGACCGCCTGCGCGGGAGCCGCAAGCTCCTGCGTAACGTCAGCGGGATCGATCCCGCCCTGCCCATCCTGCCGTAGGCGCTGGACGATCACCTCCGGCATCGCGCCGGGGTGCATGAGCACGTCCGCAAGTGAGGCGAGCACCGTGAGGCCAGCGCCTCCCCGCACGGCGCCGCGCGCCGCAAGCCATGCGGCACCGGGGTACGCCTCGCAGCCGGCCACGATGAGCGCCCGCCCATACGCCTGCTTCGGCGCCTGAGGCGCCACTCGCGGTCCCGCAGGCATGCGGTCCACGAGCCGCAGCGGGAGATCGTCCGTAAAGGCGGGCAAGAGGCCGAGCGGCTCCAGCACGACTTCACCCGCGCAGCTGCGCCCCGGCGCAAAGATGTGCCCCGGCTTGAGGGCGCCGAGGGCCACCGTGCGCGTCGCGCGTACGGCTGCCCCCGCAATCTCTCCGGTATCCGCCCGCACGCCGGACGGAAGGTCCGCCGCCACGACGGGCATCGGATGGTCCGCGAGGTACCAGGTCGCCCGCAGAGGAGCGCCCGTAAGTTCGCCGCGCAGGGAAATGCCGAAGATCGCGTCGATCGCGGCATCGCTCGTGCCTTGGGGCGTCTCGTCCGCCGCGCACCAGCCGACTCCGTCGGCGCCTTGCAGGTAGCGGTACTGTGCCAGCGCGTCGCCGTGTAGCTTTCCGGGGTCCGTGAGCAGCCAGATCGTCACGCCGACCCCCCGCGAGCGCAGGTGGCGAGCGGCGCACAGACCGTCCCCCCCGTTCTGTCCCGGTCCGACGAGCACAAGGCAGGTTCCGCCGCTGGGCACGTACGGCAGGGTTGCCCGCGCGATGGCGCCTCCGGCCGTCTCCATCAGGACCCCGGGCGCGATGCCGGCCGCAAATGCGCGTCCTTCCGCGTCCCGCATCTCCCGGGCCCTCGCCACCTTCAACCTTCGATCACCACCATCGCGATCGCGTAGTCCCGCTCATGGGTCAGCGAGAGGTGCCAGGCCGTAGCGCCGCGCGCCCTGGCTGCCACGAGCCAGGCGCCTTCGAGTACGAGGCGCGGCGGCGCACCCCGGCCCCCTTCGACAAATACGTCGCGCCAGCCGCCCCGGGCGCCTCCCCCGAGCGCCTTGCGCAACGCTTCCTTGGCCGCAAAGCGCGCCGCCAGCGAGCGCGCCTCTCCCTCCGCCTCGCCCTGCCCCAGTTCTTCCATGCGAAAGAGTCGCCCGCGCATTGCGGGGCGCCGCAGGAGCGCCTTCTCCACGCGGGCGACGGAGACGAGGTCCACCCCGATGCCGAGAACCAAGGTCCGTCCCTCCCGCGGGGCCAGTCGTCGACAGTTTCCACAGTTTGCGTTGCGCTTCTTCGTTTTCGCGCCGATCGGCACCTGCCGCACCGCACAAACAGCTTGGCAGCCGCTGCGCATGTCCCTTGACTGACTTGGGCGCCTATCTCCATGTTCTCTGCGACACGAACTCCACGAATCCTGGGCGCGAACACGGCGGCGGTCTTTTCGGATGGTATGTTCGGGAGTATGATGGCAGTGAAATGAACGGTCATTCAGTTCTGCGCGAAGCGCCTGCAATGCCCTCCCGATCGCCGCGGCTCGCTGAGGAGACCAAGGCTTGGGCGGATCTCGACCCGTTCGCCGCAGCTGAGCGCGCAAGCGCGCTGTCGGAGCGTTTCTTCCTCTGGCAATCGCCCGACCGCACGCGCACGACATTCGGCGCCGGCGAGCTCCTGCGCCTCACGGCGGACGGCGAGGGCCGCTTTTCCGCCATCGCACAAGGCTGGCGCGCGCTCGATCTCGCCCATGCGCCGGGTGCACTGCTCCTGGGCGGCTTCGCGTTTGGCGATGCTGCGCCCGGCGGGGCGTTCGGCGGTCTGCACAGCGCGGATTTCTTCGTACCGAGGGTTCTCCTGCGCGAGGAAGCGGGCAGCCGCCGGCTCTCGCTGTTCGCGCTCAAGGCAGGCTGCGCCCCGGACTTTGCCCCCGCCAAAAGACTCCTCGAAGCACTGCAGCAGTTCCCCGTGGCGCCGCCGCCGGCACGCGTGACCCTCGTCGACCCGCCGGGTGCCCGAAGTGCCTGGCGGCGACGGGTACTGCGAGCAACCGACGCGATTGCGGCGGGCGCACTCGAGAAGGTCGTGCTTGCGCGCCGGCGCATCGCGCTCTATGGGCGGCGCCCGGACCTCTCGTCCATCCTGCGCAGGCTCTCCGAGCGCGAGCCGGACTGCCGCATCTTCGCCTGCGGGGACGGGCAGCGGGCATTCCTCGGCGCGACTCCGGAACTTCTTTGTCTGCGGGAGGACGGCGTTGCAAGGGTAGACTGCCTCGCAGGCTCCTCCCGCCGCGACCTTGACCCCGCAGTCGACTGTGGGATCGGCGAAGCCTTGCGCGCGAGCGGCAAGAACCGCAGCGAGCACGCCCACGTGGTCCGCGCCGTGCAGACCGCCCTTGAGGCGCTCGGCCTCGCTCCGAGTGTCCCGCAGGAGCCGAGCGTTCGCCAACTCAAGCACCTTAAGCACCTCTATACGCCGGTCAGTGCGGTTTGCGGCCCGGAGCACGACGTCTTCCGCCTTGCCGGCGCCCTGCACCCGACGCCCGCCGTGGGAGGTGTGCCGCAGGCGGCCGCCCTCGCCTGGCTGCGCAGCAACGAGGGGCTCAGCCGCGGATTCTATGCGGGGGCCGTCGGCTTCGCCGACCCGCAGGGCGACGGCGAGTTCGACGTCGCCCTGCGCTCAGCGCTCTTCCTGCGCCGCAGCGCCCGCCTCTACGCGGGCTGCGGCATCGTGGCGGGGTCGGACCCAGACGAGGAATTCCAGGAGACCGAACTGAAGCTGCGTCCGATCGAGAGCGCACTGCGGGAGGATGGCTGATGGACCAGTACAGGGCGCTGCTCGCGCTATGCGGTGCACTGGTGCAGGGCGGCGTACAGGACGTCGTCATCAGCCCGGGCTCTCGGTCGGCACCGCTCGCGATCAGCGTTGCAGCCTTCCCGGCCATCCGCCGCCACGTTCTCCTGGATGAGCGGTCCGCAGCCTTTTTCGCGCTCGGCTTGGCGAAGGAATCCGGCCGGCCGGTCGCTCTCATCTGCACGTCCGGAACGGCCGCTGCGAACTTCCACCCCGCCGTTGTCGAGGCGCGCGCGGGGTACGTGCCGCTCGTCGTCCTGACGGCGGACCGGCCGCGCGAACTGCGCGACATCGGAGCCGCGCAGACGATCGACCAGGTTTCGCTGTACGGCTCGTCCGTAAAGTGGTTTTCTGATCTCCCGGTCGGAGACAGCGCCGCAGAGGAGACCTACGCCCGCGCGGCCGGCATGAGGGCCTGTTCCATCGCGCTTGCGGCGCCAGCGGGGCCGGTGCATATCAACGTCCCGCTGCGCGAGCCCCTGCTGCCTGCGGAACCCCTCGCGCCGCCCGCGGATGCGCCGTACATCCGTCCGGCCTCCCCGGAGCGGCGGCCAAGCCCCGAGCAGCTGGACGAGGCTGCCGCCCTGCTCGCGCAGGGCCGCGCCGTCATCGTCGCGGGACCCATGCCGGCGCACCGCCCGGTCCCCGACCTCGCCGCCCTCGCGGCGCGCACCGGCCTGCCGCTGCTCGCGGACCCGCTCTCGGGTCTGCGCTATCGCGGGGACGGCGCGCTCGACGCCTACGATCTCTACCTGCGCGATCCCGAGCTGCGACGGGAGCTGCAGCCGGAGGTCGTGCTCCGCATCGGCGCCCTGCCGACGTCGAAGTCCCTCGGCACCCTGCTCTCCGGCGCCCTCCAGCAGGTGCTCCTGAGCGGCGAGGAGCCCTGGCGCGATCCTCTGCTCGCTCCCGGCATCGAACTGCCCGGCGATGCGCACCTCGTGATCGAGGGGCTCATCGCCAGGATGCCCGCGATGCCGGAAAGCGCCTTCTCCGCTCGCTGGCGGGCGGCCGACCGGGCGGCGCGCGCCGCGGCCGAGACGTGGCTCGCGGGCCTGCGCGAACTCTTTGACGGCGCGGCGATCCGCGACCTATGCGGCCTGGTCTCGCCGCGCGACCTGCTCTTCGTCGGCAGCTCCATGCCGGTCCGCGACCTCGACGCGTTCACTCCCGGCGGCGCGGGGCCCCGGGTTCTCTCAAACCGCGGCGCAAACGGCATCGACGGAGTGGTCTCCTCGGCGCTCGGCGCCGCGATGGCCCACCCTCTGGGGCGCGCCGCGCTCGCGATCGGGGACATCTCCTTCTACCACGACTTGAACGGACTTCTGGCGGCGAAACGCTTCTCTCTGAATCTCGCCGTGCTCCTTTTGCACAACGACGGCGGTGGCATCTTCTCCTATCTGCCGCAGGCCGGGCGCGACGACTTCGAGGAGTTCTTCGGAACGCCGCACGGCCTCGAGTTTTGCCACGTCGTCCAGATGTACGGCGGCAGCCATGTTCGCCCCAAGGACCCGGCGGAGGTGCGCTCCGCCCTGCAGGACGCGCTGTCGGCTCCGGGGCTGCACGTCGTCGAGGTGCGCACGGCGCGCCCGCGCAGCGTCGCGCTGCACGAGGAGGCGTTCGCGGCCGCGCAGCGGGCTGCCCGCGCAGCGCTTTCGGGGCAGCGCGATGCCTGAATTCGACCGCGCCGGAGCGCGCCTCCACTACGAGATCGAGGGGGAGGGCCCGCTGCTCGTCGCACTGCACGGGTTCACAGGGTCCGCCGAGAGCTTTTCCGGCCTCGCACGGGCTCTGCGAGCGCGCCGCCGGGTGGCTCGCCTCGATCTTCTCGGCCACGGGCGCTCGGGCGCACCCTTGGATCCCGCCCGCTACGGCGTCTGGGAAGCGGCGCAGGATGTCCTTGCGCTCCTTGACGAGCTCGGGGCGCCACAGGCCGACGTCCTCGGGTATTCGCTCGGGGGAAGGATCGCGCTGCGAGCGGCCCTGCTCTCCCCGCGCCGCGTCGCCTCACTGGTCGTCGAGAGCGCGTCGCCGGGGATCGCATCCGAGGCGGAGCGCCGCCGGCGCCGCGCGAGCGACGAGGATCTGGCGCGCCTCCTCGATGAGCGGGGAATCGCGGCGTTCGTGGACCGCTGGGAGCGGGTTCCGCTCTTCGCGACGCAGGCGCGCTGCCCCCCTGCTCGGCTGGATAGCCAGCGCGCCCAGCGCCTCTCGCAGCGCCCGCAGGGCCTCGCCTGCAGCCTGCGCGGCGCCGGGGCCGGCCAGGCGGACGACATCGCGCCGCGCCTCGGGGAGATCGCCGTGCCCGCTCTCCTGATCGCTGGCGCGCTGGACGAGAACTACCGGGAACTCTTGCAAGGGATGGCGCAGCGCATGCGGCAGGCGCGCTGCATCGCGGTACGGGGGGCGGGCCACAATGTGCACTTCGAGAAGCCGCGCATCTATGCGCGGATTGTCAGCGAGTTCCTTGCGCAAAGAGCGCACTGAAGAAGGGGGACGTCGGGATGGGCTACGCCTGGGAACAGGTGAAGGAGTACGGCGACATCGTCTATGAGCGTTTCGAGGGCATCGCCAAGATCACGATCAACCGGCCGGAGGTCCGCAACGCCTTCAGGCCGCAGACGCTCTTTGAGCTCGAGGACGCGTTCGCGCTCGCGCGCGAGGACCAGTCGGTCGGGGTGATCCTGCTGACGGGCGCCGGCGACCAGGCGTTCTGCTCCGGCGGCGACCAGCGCATTCGCGGCAAGGCCGGCTACGTCGGAGACGACGGCGTGCCGCGTCTCAACGTCCTTGACCTGCAGCGCCAGATCCGCACGCTGCCGAAGCCGGTGATCGCCGTCGTGGCGGGCTATGCCATCGGCGGCGGCCACGTCCTGCACCTCGTGTGCGACCTGACGATCGCTGCCGACAATGCCGTCTTCGGGCAGACGGGCCCGCGGGTCGGGAGCTTCGACGCGGGCTACGGCGCGACGCTCCTCGCCCGCACCGTTGGACACAAGAAGGCGCGTGAGATCTGGTACCTCTGCCGCCAGTACTCCGCACAGCAGGCCCTGGACATGGGGCTCGTGAACGTCGTAGTGCCGCTCGCGGAGCTTGAGGACACCGCGGTGCAGTGGTCGCGCGAGATCCTCGAGATGAGCCCGGTTGCCCTCCGCTTCCTGAAGGCCGCGTTCAACGCGGACACGGACGGCCTTGCTGGCATCCAGCAACTCGCGGGCGACGCGACGATGCTCTACTACATGACCGAAGAGGGCCAGGAAGGGAAGAATGCCTTCCTTGAAAAGCGCAAGCCGGACTTCGGCAAGTTCCCCCGCCTGCCCTAGTTGACCTCCTCCCCTTCGTAAACGAAGGGGATTCCCAGGGTCGCCCCGGGGGTTTCCTGCTTCAGCGGAGCGCGCCGGCACTCGTGCGCGCCGGTCTTACAGCCCCTCCACAGGCAGCTGCCGCAAGCCCTGCGGCCAGGATGTTCTGCGCGGAGTTGA
>JAKAPV010000109.1 GCA_021806845.1 Bacillota bacterium
CTACATCGCCCACTTCGACATCAACACGGCTGCCTATGACCACATGTTCGACCGCTTCATCCCGTCCCTGCCGGCGGCCCGCTCGCGCCTCCTGGAACTGTTCGACCCCGCGCCGGGCGAGCGCATCCTCGAACTCGGCTCCGGCAGCGGCATCTTCACCTTTGACACGGGACTCGCGGACCGCCTGGGTCCCGGCGGCGAACTCTACGCGCTTGAACCCGCGCAGGAGATGACGGCCGCGGCGAAGCGACGCGCACGCGAGCGCGATGTGCGCAACGTGCGCTTCGTGCAGGGACGCGCCGAGTCCCTGCCATTCGACGACAGCCAGTTCGACGGCGTCGTCGGCTCATTGATGCTGCACTTCGCGGACGCGGAGCAGACATTTGCCGAGGCATTCCGCGTCCTGCGGCCTGGTGGCCGCATCGCCATGCTGTGGATGTATGCCTGGGATATCCGGCAGAACCAGCCCTTCCTGGAATGGATGCAGCCCCTGCAGGAACTCGTGCAGCGCCCGCAGGAAAGCGGTTTTGGCGATCGGCGCTTCCTGCGGCTCGAGGACGCCGAGGCGAAGCTCGCCTGTGCGGGCTTTACGGACGTACACACGGAACTGATGGCGCTCAAGCACGAACTCTGGCATGTGAACGACGTCATGCAGGCCACGCTGGCGCTGAGCGTCTACCAGCAGGAGTTCGAACAACTGCCCTGGGCCGCGCGCCAGGATCTCATCCGGGAACTCGGCGCGCGCGGCGAGGAAACCGTGCGGCGCCACTCACGCGAAGAGTTGACGGCGGTCAACCAAGCCGGCTTCCTCACCGCGCGGCGACCCGAAGAGCCCGGTCACGTGCAGCCGGCGATCTCGCTCGAACGGCACAGGCGCAGGCGCGTCAGCCGAGCAGACGGCTGATCACGCCGCGCTTGCGATCCTTGCGCGAGCGCAGGGTTCCGAGCTCGCTGCGCAGGTGGCTCACTTCCTGCTGGGTGCGCACGAGCGCCATCAGCACCCGATCCCGGTCCTGCCGCTCGCGCTCCGCATTCTGCAATATCACGTCCCGCAGTCTGCCGATCTCGCTCGCGATCGGCTCCGCAGCCGCGGCGGCCGCGATCTCCGTTACGCCCTGACCTGCGCTCGCAAGCCCCTCCGCAGAGCCTTCTCCGGCGTAGCCCTCCGGCACCGGCTGCAGCGAACGAGCCGCGCGGCGGGACGGCTGCCTTGACTTCGGCCCCGTCTGCGGCTCGCCGGAATCGGCACCGGGAGAGAGGGCGAGCGGCGTCCGCCGCTCGCCCAGCGCCGCCGGCTGGGCGGCGCCTTCCCCCGGGCGGCTCTGCGCCTGGCGCGTGGTCGCGAGGGCGTCGAGGATCGCGCTGCGCGGCCTGCCCGCCAGGGACATGCGGGCCACGATCTGCAGGCGGGCCAAATCCAGCGCAGTGAAGCGACCGCTCTGCGGAGCGCTCAGCCACTCGCGGTAGTTCTCGACCAGTCTGCGGACTGTCCTGGGCGGCAGCCGGAGTTGACGCACGAGTTCCTGCCGGTCGATCACTCGCTCGGCCATCTCAACACCTCGCGAATGCGTTCGCAGCCTGGGCGCGGCGTTCCTGCGCGGATCCTGGCGAGCCCTGTCTAGCGTTCGACATGCAGCTGCGCGCGCCGCAGCGCGCTGCGCAGGGACATGCACTCGTCGAGCGACTCCTCCAGCAGGCGAAGCAAGAGAGAGCGGCTGCGGCGCAGGCGGAGGAGCTCGCGCTCCAGCTGCAGCACGCGCATTTCCTGGTCCATCCAATCACCTAGGCTACATGTACGGGCTCTGCCGGCAGGCTATGCGAAGAGGCGCTGCAGGAATCGCCGCGCGTCCGCGCGGCCGAGGGCGGCAGCGCCCGGCCGGGTCCCGGGCACGCCGTGGCAGTCGCTGCCGCCGGTGATCAGAAGGTCCTGCTCGCCCGCGCTGCGCCGGAGCGCCTGGCGTTGCGCGCGGCCCGCGCTCGGGTGGTTCACCTCGACCGCGGCGAGGCCTGCCGCCGCGAGTCCCGCCAGGTGATCCAGGGCATAGTGCCCGGGATGCGCCAACGCGACGAGCCCGCCCTCCTGGCCTGCGAGTGCGATCGCCTCCTCCGCAGGCGGCCGGTACCGCTCGACGTACGCCGGCATTCCGGGCGTGAGGTAGCGCCGAAAGGCGTCCCCCGTGTCGCGCGCAAGGCCAAGCCGCACCAGGGCGCGCGCAATGTGCGGTCTCCCGACCTGCGGGTGGGCAAGGATCTCGTCCGCGTCGGGCACCGCGATGCCTCGTGCGGCGAGCCGCCGCAGCATCTCCTCCGCCCTGCCGCGGCGCTCGGCAGAAAGGCGCCGCAGGAGCGCGCTGAACGGTCCCAGCGGGGGCTCAGGGAAATAGGCGAGGAGGTGCACCTCCTCGCCCGCATGGGCCGCAGCGATCTCGGCGCCCGCGATCGGCTGGACGCCGAGCGCCTCTGCCGACGCGGCGAACTCCGCAAAGCCCGCAGTCGTGTCGTGATCGGTGATGGCGGCCGCAGAGATGCCTGCCGCACGCACGGCCTGCGCCAGTTCCGCCGGCGACCAGAGGCCGTCCGAGGCCGTCGAGTGCAGGTGCAGGTCCGCCCGTCCGGTCAGGGGAACGTCAGCCACGCTGGGCGAAGCGCACCAGGGTCTCGACGCCGAAGCCGGTCGCGCCGTGGCCCAGTGAGCCGCTCTCCTCCGTGAACGCCGTGCCGGCGATGTCGAGATGCACCCACGGGGTGTCGCCTGCGAAATGGTGCACGAATTCCGCCGCCATCGATGCGCCGCCCTCGCGGCCGCCGGTGCTCTTGATGTCGGCCGTCGGGCTCTTCAGCGCCTCCTTGTGCTCCGGGTCGAGCGGCATGCGCCAGTAGCGTTCTCCCGCACGCTCCCCCGCCGCCGCGATCGCCTCCGCGTGCCGGTCGTCGTTGCTGAAGAGCCCCGCGCGGTGGCTGCCGAGCGCGATGACGATCGCGCCGGTGAGGGTAGCGAGGTCCGTGATGTCGGCAACCTTCTCGCGCTGCAATATCTCCATGCCGTCAGCGAGCACGAGGCGGCCCTCGGCGTCGGTGTTCGACACCTCGACCGTCGTGCCCGAGAGCATCTTGAGGACGTCGCTCGGGCGATAGGCGTCAGCGCCCGTCATGTTCTCCGCAATCGAGAGCACGGCAATGAAGCGGCCCGCGAGCTGCAAGCGGTGGATCGCCTGCATGGCGCCAGCCACCGCCGCCGCGCCGGACATGTCGCTCTTCATCCAGAGCATGCCGCCCGCGGTCTTGAGGTCGAGGCCACCGGAGTCGAAGGTCATGCCCTTCCCGAGGTAGCCGTGCCAGGGTCCCTCGCCGCCGTCGTGGCGCAGCACGACGATCGCAGGCGGATGCGCGGAGCCTCTCCCTACGGCGAGGATGCCGCCGGCGCCCATCTTGGTGAGCTCCTGGCGGTCGATGACCCTGCAGTCCAGTCCTTCTGCCTCCGCCATGGCCAGCACGGCAGCGACGAGCTTCTCTGGCGTCTTCTCGTTCGGCGGGGTGTTGATGAGGTCACGGGCCGTCGCGACGCCCGCCGCGATGGCGGATGCCGACTTGTGGGCGGCGTGCGCCGCCCCCTCCCCTTCCGGCCGGCCGCAGATCAGGCTGATGGACGTCGGCCCCTCGCCCTTCTCCTGCTGGTAGCGGTCGAAGCGGTACGCCCCGATCGCGGCGCCGAGCAGAGCGGCTTCCATCGCGTCCTGCGGCGCCAAGGGGTCGGGCGCTCCGGACGCGACGATGCCGACGCGCCCGAGGCGCATCTTCTGTGCGCGCCGCGCCGCGAGGGCGGCAGCTTTCTTCGCCTGCGCGTAGCCGAAGCCTGCGCGCGCGCCAAGCCCGAGCACGAGCGCAAGGGGTGCGCCCGCGCCTGTCAGCGGGAGTGGCAGCACGTCGCCGAGCGCGGCCCGGAAGGCGCCGCCACGCAGGCGGGAGAGCGCCCCGCCGCTCAGGCTGTCGATCGCCTCCGCCGGCGGCGTGAGATCCCCGTCCGAAAACACTCCGACGATCACCGCGTCTCCCTCGAATGTCGCGGGTTTGCCGAGATGTACGTTCAGTTCCACAGCGATGCCTCCTACGCGAAAATAGTGTGCAGCGCGCGGCGCAGGTTGCCGCCGAGGATGCCCTCTGCCTCCGCCGCAGTGAAGCCCGCAGCGTCGAGCGCGCCGCGCAGATTCGGGTAGTCCGCGACCGACCCGAGTCCGTCGGGTGCCGAGCCGATGCCGTCAAAGTCGGAGCCGAGCCCGACGTGCTGCGGGCCCACGAGGTCGGAGATGTACCGGATGTGCCGCAGTAGTGTCCCGAGCGTTACGGGGCCCTCAGACGCCAGGAACTGCGTGTAGAAATTCATGCCGATGACTCCGCCCCGCGCCGCGAGCGCCTTGATCTGCTCGTCCGTCAGGTTGCGCGGATGGTCGCACAGGGCCCTGACGTTCGAGTGCGAGGCGAGCACCGGCCCCTCCGTCTGCTCGAGGAGATCCCAGAAGCCGCGCTCGCCGAGATGGGAGACGTCGAGCGCCATGTGCAGCCGCTGCATCGCCGCGACGATGCGGCGGCCCGCCGCGCTGAGAGCGCCGCCCGAGGTCTGGTCCAGCGCCCCGTCCGCGAGGCTGTTGCGCTCGTTCCAGGTCAGCATGCCGCTGCGCACTCCGAGGCGGTGGATCACCTCGAGCAGTTCCACCGAACCTCCGAGGGGCCGCATCCCCTCGACGGCGAGGAGGCCGCCGACCCGCCCCGGTTGCGGGACGACGTCGGCGGCCGTCAGTACCGGGTAGAGCCGCCCCTCGCTCTGCGCAACGGAGCGGTGAAACTGCGCGATCATCTCGAGGATGCGCCGAAGGCCCAGATCTGTACCCTGGTCGGGAACGGTGAACAGGGCGAAGAACTGCAGTCCAACCCCGGCCGCGATCAGCCGCGGCAGATCGAGGTGGCCCGGCAGCGCCTGGTCGAGAGATGTGCCCTTCGGGTGCTCGCCGACGAGCAGCATGAGCGTGTCGCAGTGGGCATCAGCGATCATCGGGTTTGCCACTTCACTCGCGGATGAAAATCCGCTGCACCTCCGTCGCCAAACCGGATGCGGGATCCGCCTCGACGACTACCGCACTGATCTGGCGTTTTCCTTCCGCGACTTCGAAGCGTGCGGGCAACTGCGTGAGGAACCGCTCGACGACCGCTTTGCGGTCCATGCCCAGAACCGACTCTGCAGGGCCCGTCATGCCGACATCCGTCAGGTAGGCCGTGCCCCCGGGCAGCACCCGATTGTCGGCCGTCTGGATGTGCGTATGGGTACCCACGACGCCCGCTGCCCGGCCGTCGAGATGCCAGCCCATCGCCTCTTTCTCCGAGGTAGCCTCCGCGTGGAAGTCGAGGAAGAAGAGGTCGTAACGGCCGGCCTCCCGTTCCAGGAGTTCGTCGACGCCGCGGAAGGGGCAGTCGAGGTCCATGGGCAGAAAGACGCGCCCCATCGCATTCGCGACCAGCACGCGGCTGCCTGCGACCTCCAACATGCAGTAGCCGCGTCCCGGCGTGCCGGGCGGGTAGTTGAGCGGGCGAAGGAGGCGCGGCTCTTCATCGAGGAGCGTGAGCGCCTCCCGCTTGTCGAAGGTATGGTTGCCAAGCGTCACGACATCGGCGCCGGCGGCCAGGATCTCCTGGTAGACCGGCGCGGTGATGCCAAACCCGCCTGCGGCGTTCTCGCCGTTGACAATCGTCAGGTCGATGCGGTGCTCGCGCCGCAGCTGCGGCAATTGCTCGCGCAGCATCTGGCGCCCCGGACGCCCGCAGACGTCCCCGACCATCAGGATCCGCAATCTATTCGCCTCCCTCTGGCTGCGGGAGCCAGACGAACGGATGCACCCCCTGCACGAGCCCCCGCAGGAGCAGGATTGCCTGGCGTATCTCCCACTGTGCGTCGGCCTTGCCGCGCTGGCGCACGAGGTGGCAGACTTCCGCGAGGTCGAGCGACGCCTGCACGCTGCGCCGGTGCGCGTTGAGCACCAGGTAGCGGGATGCGGGGTGCCCGTCCCCGAGTGCGGCGGCAGCGTTCGCCGCGATCTCCGCCGCGCGTTGCAGCACGTGCTCAGCCTCGGCCTCCACGACGAGCGGCGGTACGACCATGCCACCCGTGAAGCCCGGCTCGGACCAGGTGAAGTCGATGCGGCGGCGGTGGCGGAGCATCTGGTGCCAGGCGGCTTCCGAGATGTCGAAGGCCACGTCGTAGCGAAGGATCTGGTAGGCGGGCGGCGGCACGTCGTAGGGGCCGTAGGGCACGAACGACTGCACGACCTGCAGGAGTTCCGCTTCGGTGCGGCGCGACATGTCCTCGCCCGGCCGCGCGGCCGACGCGAGGCGTCGCAGCGCGGCACCCGCCGGGGCTGCGCTCACGATGCGTACCGGCGTCGTGACACGAGGGGCGGGAAGACCACCGGCGGGCCGCGCGCGGACCGCCTCCGACGGCTCGGCGTGGCGCAGGAGCGTCGGTACGACGGCTGCCGCCTCGCGCAGCATCGCCTCCCCCAGCAAAACCTCCTCGGCATGGGCGGAGGAGCGCAGGAGAACGATCGCGTCGCGCAGGGCGCGGGCGTTGCCGGTGATGCCGAGGTTTGTCTCCATCCCGAGCGGCAAGGCGTACCGGGCATCTTCGAAGGAGCGGCGCTCCAGCTGCCGGCGCACCTTCGGCTCTGCGAGGTTCAGTCCCTCGCTCGCTGCAAGGTAGTGCACCAGGTGGCCCTTGATCTCCTCGTAGGCGTCGTAGAGACCGTCCATCGCGCGCCGGTAGATCTCTTCTTCGCGGGCGCTCAGCTCCGGCGCGTAGTAGGCCCCGCGGAGCGGCTGCTGGTAGCGCTGGGAGTATTCGGTGAAGCTCAGGTACGGGTTTGCGAGTTCGAGCGCCGCGGACGCGAGGCGGGACACCCGCTCGATGCCGAGGTGCACCGCTGCGTGCTCCGCGACCGATGCGTGGCCGTAGCCGACGACCCACTTCTCGTGGAACGCCGCAGCCGTCGCAGCGGCCTCACCCGCCGCAAGTCCGTTCCCCTCCAGCCAATGGCTGATCGCCAGCTCATCGCCGGCGATCAGCTTCTCGAGGTTCTCCCGGAACGAAAGCGGGCTGCGCGAGACGTAGGCGAAGATGACCGCGACGACTTCCTCGGGCAGGTTCAGAATCGCGTAGACATCGCGGTCCATGTTGCTGACGAACCGCTCCAGCGGGTGCAACGGGCTGCCTCCTCCTCGGGTCGGCAGTGCTCCGACCGGCCTTTGGCTACTTGGCGTAGTCGACGGCTCGCGTTTCCCGCACGACCGCTACCTTGATCTGTCCGGGATAGGTGAGCTCCTCTTCGATGCGCCGGGCGATGTCGTGCGCCATGCGCGCCGCCGCCAGGTCGTCGACCCGCTCCGGCTTGACGATGATGCGCAGTTCGCGTCCGGCCTGGATCGCGTACGTCTTCTCCACCCCGTCGAAGGAGTCTGCGATCTCCTCGAGCTTGCGCAGGCGCTTGATGTAGAGTTCGAGGCTCTCGCGGCGCGCACCTGGCCGCGCCGCGGAAATGGCGTCGGCAGCGGTGACGATGACCGCCTCCACCGAGCGGGGGTCGCCGCCGTGGTGGGCCTCCATCGCCCAGATGACCTCCTGCGGCTCCTTGTACTTGCGCAGGAGATCGATGCCGAGCTCGAGGTGGGTGCCCTCCATCTCATGGGTGAGGGCCTTGCCGATGTCGTGCAGGAGCCCGCCGCGCTTCGACACCTGGACGTCGGCGCCCAGTTCGGCGGCGATCATGCCTGCGACGACCGCCACCTCGACGGAGTGCTTGAGCACGTTCTGGCCGTAGCTTGTGCGGTAGCGCAGCCGGCCCAGCAGCCTGACGAGCTCGGGATGCAGGTTGTGGACGCCGACCTCGAAGCAGGCCTGTTCGCCCTGCTCGTGGATGCGCTCGTCCATCTCCTTCTTGACCTTCTCGACGACTTCCTCGATGCGCGCCGGGTGGATCCGCCCGTCGGCGACCAGACGCTCGAGCGAGATCCGCGCGATTTCCCTGCGGATCGGGTCGAAGCCGGAGATCAGGACCGCCTCCGGCGTGTCGTCGACGATCAGGTCGATGCCTGTCGCGTTCTCGAGGGCGCGGATGTTCCGCCCCTCACGGCCGATGATGCGGCCCTTCATGTCATCGGAGGGCAGTTCGACGACAGAGACCGTGGACTCCGCCACGTGGTCTGCCGCGTAGCGCTGCACCGCAAGCGCGATGATGTTGCGGGCCCGCTTCTCCGCCTCTTCCTTGGCCCTTTGCTCGGTCTCGCGGATGCGCAGGGCGATCTCGCGGCTCATCTCCTGCTCGACCTGAGCCATGACCATCCTGCGCGCCTCGTCGGCGGACAGGTTGGCCATGCGCTCGAGTTCTCCGAGCGCCCTCTGGCGCACCTCTTCGACCTCGATGCGCTTCTTCGACAGGATCCGCTCGTCCTCGTCCAGCGCTTCCTGCCGGTGATCGAGCTGTTCCGTCCGGCGGTCGAGCAGTTCCTCCCGCTGGATCAGCCTCCGCTCGATTTCCTGTACGTCGCTGCGCTGCTGTTGTATCTCGCGCTCGGCTTCGCTGCGAAGCCGGTGCGCCTCTTCCTTCGCCTGCAGGATCGCTTCGCGCAGGTGGGCCTCCGCATTGCGCTGCGCCTCTTCACGGATGCGCTTCGCGGCGTCTTCTGCCGCCCGAAAGCCGCCTTCCCCGATGACGCGCCGTCCGAGGTAGCCGCCCACTCCTGCCACGATCGCGACCAACACGACGAGGAGGACGGTGAACATCGTCCCCGTTTCGCCACCCCCGTCGAATCCGTGGTGACCAGTTGCTGCTTCTCTTTGACTGTCCAGAGCGTCGCGCACAGCGCGACTTGATCTCAGTGCATTCTAATTGAATTGTGCGGAGCCGCGGGAACGGTGTCAAGCATTGGCGCCAGGAAGCTCGATTCCATCGGCGGCCAGGGCGTTCCAGACCGACTCCTCCGCGTAGCCCTGCCGGGCGAGGAACGAGAGCAGGCGCCGCAGCTCCTTCGCGTCCCGCGGCCTCCCGCGCCGCGCGATGTAGGCGCGCAGCGCCTCTTTGCAGCGCGAGGCGTCGTCGACTTCCGCGATCGCGCGTTGCGCGAGGCGCTCGTCGACACCGCGGCGCGCAAGGTCGTCCGCAACCCGCAGGATGCCGGGCTGCACACCCTGGCTGCGGCGCTCGCGCACCGCCTGCGCGATGCGCGCGTCGTCGAGGAGCCCGAGGCGACGCGCCCTGCGCACGGCCGCCGCCGCATGCGTCTTCGCGTGGCCCTTCTTCTGCAGTGCCGCCTG
>JAKAPV010000110.1 GCA_021806845.1 Bacillota bacterium
CTTCAAGAGTCTACCTGCGAAAATGGCCAAACACGAGAGAGGCGGGCTTTGCCCGCCTCCTTCAAACGCATTGCTGCGCGCATGTCTTCTTCCAACCGGGACTTGAGCACGATGCGCGGTACCTCCCGCTTTACCCGTGACGGCGCTTGCGCGCTGCCTCGGACTTCTTCTTGCGGCGAACGCTGGGCTTGTCGTAATGTTCGCGTCTGCGCACTTCAGAGAGCACGCCTGCACGCTGGCATTGGCGCTTAAAGCGGCGAAGGGCTTGTTCCAACGTCTCATTCTTGCCGACCTTGACCTCAGACATGGAGCCAAACCTCCCCTCGCGCCAAACGCTAATCTAGCCGAGTATACGCAGAGACGCTGTTGCAGTCAACTACCTAGCCCGGCGGCCACATCATCTGACGACCGGCGAGCAAATGAACGTGCAGGTGGCCGACAGTTTGGCCGCCCTGCGGTCCCGAGTTGACCACGAGGCGATATCCTGAAGGCCATATTCCACGCGCGCGCGCCAACTCCTGCGCAATGGCGGCGAGTTCGGCCACGATGCCGATGTCTGCGGGCGGCACGTCCTGGATCGACGCGTAGTGCGCCTTCGGGATGATCAGGATGTGGGTCGGCGCCTGCGGATTGAGGTCCGGGAACGCGACGACGCGCTCCCCTTCGTACACGAGCGTCGCCGGAACACTGCCGCCTGCGATGCCGCAGAAGATGCAGTCCACGCAATCACCGTTCCTCTAGTCGGTGGGTTCGGCTCCGCCTGCCGGATTCCTTTCCGCAAAGCGCGCGAGCGCGAGGTCGACGAGTCGGCCGCAAAGTTCCTCGAACGACACGCCCGACGCCTGCCAGAGCAGCGGAAACATCGAAAATCGGGTGAAGCCCGGTATCGTGTTGATCTCGTTGACATAGACGCGTCCCGTGCCGCGTTCGACGAAGAAGTCGACGCGCGCCATGCCGGCGGCGTCCACAGCCTGGAAGGCGCGCACGGCGTAGCCGCGGATCTCCTCCGCGACCCTGGGGTCGACCTGCGCCGGAATCTCGAGGCCGGACGATCCGTCGTACTTGGCCTGAAAATCGTAGAATTCGCCGGACGAGAGCACCTCGCCCACCACGGAGGCCTGCGGGTGGTCGTTCCCGAGCACGCCGCACTCGATCTCGCGCGCGTCGATTCCCTGCTCGACGACGATGCGCCGGTCGTGCCGCCCGGCGGCGTGGAGCGCCGCGGGAAGCTCATCCGGCCCCAGGGCCCGCGAGATGCCGACCGAGGAGCCCATGTTGGCGGGCTTGACGAAGAGCGGGTAGACGAGGCCGTCGAGGCGCTCCGTGAGCAGACCCTCGTCGCCCAGCTCGCTGCGCAGCAGGAGCCGCCACGGCACGACCGGCAGCCCGGCCTGCCCAAAGACCATCTTCATGACCGCCTTGTCCATGCCGACGGCCGACCCCAGGACGCCCGCGCCGACGTAGGGGACGCCCGCAAGCTCAAGGAAGCCCTGCAGCGTGCCGTCCTCGCCGTGCGGCCCGTGCAGCACGGGGAAGACGACGTCGACCCCTGCCACCTCGGCGGCCGCCTGCGTCACCGCGAGCTCTTGCGATCCCGACTGCCCGATCTCTCCGGAAAGCGCCTTCAGGGGTTCGCCGCCCAAGAGAAACCTGCCCTCTCCCGTGATCCCGACCTGCACGACGTCAAAGCGCGACGGGTCCAGGGCGGAGAGCACGAACCGCGCCGACTGCAAGGAAACGCTGTGCTCAGCGGACTGCCCGCCGAACACGACCGCGACGCGAATACGCCCGGGCAACGCACCACCCCCGTCGATTCTATTCGTACGCCAGCGTGGGCATTCCTAGCGGGCCTGACAAAGAAAGGCCTGCCAGTCGCCTTCCTCCTCCCTGCGCCGGACCAAAAAGCCCGCGGCGGCGCAGTCCTTTGCAAACGCCTCGTCCTCGCGCAGGACGCCGCCCAGCGCGGCGTGGCCCCCCGGCCGCACGGCGCGCCGGATGCGTCCGAGCAATGGTCGCAGCGCGGAGCCGCTGAGGTTCGCGAACAGGAGGTCCGCCGGCCGCGCAGCGCGCGGCAAGGGCCCGCGCCGCACGGTTGCCGCGAGTCCGTTGCGGCGCATCGTGTCTCGCGTCGCGCGCGCCGCGAGCGGGTCGAGATCGTAGGCGCGCAGGGCGCCGGCGCCGCTGAGCAGCGCAGCCGCCCCGAGGATGCCCGTCCCGCAGCCGAGGTCGATCACCTCGTCGCCCGCCTGCAGGACGGAAAGGCCCGCGCGCAGCGTCGTGCGCGTCGACGGGTGATCGCCCGTGCCGAAGGCGGCGCCTGGCTCGATCCAGAGGATGCGCGCGCCCGCGAGGACGGCTGCGGCCTCGGCGGGATCCGCCCAGGGCGGCGCGGCGACGATGCCCGGCGCGACGAGCGCCGGGTGCACGGAGCGGCGGTACGTCTCCACCCAGTCCTCGGCGCGCAGCTGTTGCAGGTGCGCGTGGGCGTCCCCGAAGTAGGGCCGCACGCGGCGCTCGAGGTCCGCCTGGACCGCTCGGAGCAAGGCCCGCGCGCCGCGCGCGGGCATGACCGACAAGACCTTCGCGGGCCCCTGCGCGGGCGGCGCCTCCAGGACGTCGTCGCCTCCGACGATCCAGGAGAGCCCCTCGATCGCGACGCCGCTCGCGCCGTGCTCGCGCAGGATCTCGGCCACGGCCTCTACGGCCTCCGGCGCACAGGAAATTTCCAGGCGCAGTTCAGCGGAACGCGTCCTTGACCCGCCCGAAGAAGCCCTTATCGCCCTCTCCACCCTTGTTGCCGAGTTCCTTCAGGCGCTGCAGGAGCTCCCGCTCCTCGGGCGACAGGCGGCGCGGCACGTGCAGCGCGACGTGCACCACGAGGTCGCCGCGGCCGCCGCCGCGCAGGTGGGGCATGCCCTTGCCGCGCAGGCGGATCTCCTGCCCGGCCTGCGTGCCCTCGGCCACTTTCACCTTCACGGGCCCGTCGATGCCCGTCAGGTCGTACTCGTCGCCGAGCGCGGCCTCGGGAAAGCCGATCGCGAGCTCCACATGCAGGTCAGACCCCTGGCGCAGGAAGCGATCGTGCGCGCGCTCGCGCACGAAGACGAAGAGGTCGCCCGGCGGGCCGCCGCGCAGCCCGGGTTCGCCCTCGCCCGTAAGGCGTACGCGCGCGCCGTCGCCGACGCCCGCGGGGATGCGCACCTTCAGTGTGCGCGTTCTGCGCTGCTGGCCGCTGCCGTGGCAGGCCCCGCAAGGGTCCTTGACGGTCTGGCCGGCGCCGTGGCAGACCGGGCACGGGCGCGCCGTGACGAAACGGCCGAACGCCGTGTCGCGCGCCTGCTGCACCTGTCCCGTGCCGCCGCAGCGCGCGCAGCGCGCCGGGCGCTCGCCTCCCCGGCCGCCGGTGCCGTGGCAGCTCTCGCAGTTCTCCTGGCGCGTTACGCGCAGCTCGCGCTCGACGCCGCTGAAGCACTCCTCCAGCGTCAACTCCATATCCGCGCGCAGGTCCTCGCCGCGCGCGGGGCCGGTGCGCCGCTGCGCCCCCCCGCCGCCGAAGAAGGCGTCAAAGATGTCGCCGATGTCACCAAAGGGGCTCCCCGCGCCGAAGCCGCCCGCGCCGCCGAAGCCGCCCGCGCCAGGCCCGGGGCCGTCGGCGGACCCGAACTGGTCGTAGCGGGCGCGCTTTTCCGCGTCGGAGAGCACGGAGTACGCCTCGTTGATCTCCTTGAAGCGCTCCTCGGCCTCGCTGCTGCCGGGGTTGCGGTCCGGGTGGTACTCCCTCGCCTTCTGGCGGAAGGCCTTCTTGATCTCCTCGTCCGACGCGCCGCGCGCGACGCCCAGGACGTCGTAGTAGTCCTTCGCCATCAGGCCCTCCTCACTCTCGGGCCCGCGCGACCCGTACCATCGCGGGGCGCACGACGCGATCTTCCATGCGGTAGCCGCGCCGGAGTTCCGCCGTCACCGTGCCGGGCGGCAGGTCGCTGTCCTCTTCGGCCACTGCCTCGTGCTGCGCGGGGTCGAACGGCTGGCCGGCCGCCGCGATCGGCTGGGCGCCGAAGCGCTGCAGCACGCCCTGCAGGGAGCGCTCGACCATGGCCACGCCGGCGCGCAGCGGGTCGTCCTCCGCGGACGCCCCGAGCGCCCGCTCGAGGTCGTCAGCGAGCGGCAGGAGCGCCTGCACCGCGTCCTCGCGGGCGCGCAGGCGCAGCATCTGCTCCGCGCTCGTCTGGCGGCGCCGGAAGTTGTCGAAGTCCGCCAAGAGGCGCAGGTTCTGCTGCTCGAGCTCCGCGACGCGCGAGAGCAGGCGCTCTAGCTCCGCCCGCTCCTCCGCGCCGCCCTGCGGCTCGGCTTCGGCTTGCGCGTGCGGCGCTTCCTGTTCCTCGCTCTGGCTCTTCTCGCTCACCGGCTGGTTCCCTCCATGGGGGCGCCCGGCGGTGGTCGCCGGGCGCCTGCGGTTAATTGATCGCCTCGTCGAGCGCCCGGAAGATCTGCTGCGCCAGCGCGAGCGCCCTCGCGTAGTCCATGCGCTTCGGCGCCACGAGCCCGAAGCGGGCGAGGCTCTGGCCGGCGCGCTCGATGCCGATCGTCACGATCGAGAGGTCGCGCGCGGGCGGCGGCGGGTTCTCGTGGCCGATCCGCACCTGCACGCCGGCGCCCGGGGCGCCGCGCAGGAGATCACCCAGCACCGCTTCCTGTTCGATCAGCTGGATCGCGGCGCGGATGCGGTCCGCCTCGCGGAACTCCGGCTGGCTGAGGAAGTTTGAGGTGCCGGAGATGCGCAGCCGGTCTCCCTCGCCGGGCGTCAGGCATTCCTGCATGAACTCGACGAGCTCGTCGTAGATCCTCCCGTTCAGCTCGCGCGCCACCGTCTCGAGCACAGAGCGCGTGATCTGGTCCACCGTGAGGCCGCGCAGGCGCTCCGAGAGGTCGCGCAGCGTGGTGCGCAGTCCCTCGGGATCGAGATCCTCGGGGATCTCGATCATGCGGTGCTGCACGTAGTAGTCGGTCACCAGCACGAGCGCCATGCGGCCCTCGTCGGCCGGCACCGCCTCGATGCGCATCAGGGAGGCGCGCCGCATCTCCGGGCCGACGGCGAGCGCCATGAAGTCCCCGCTGCTCGATAGGAGGCGCATCGTCTGCGCGATCAGATATTCGAGCTCGCGGACGCGGCTCAGGTAGAGTCCCTGGATCTGCTGGAAGTCACGTGCATCCAGCGTCACGGGTTCCATCAGGCGGTCGACGTAGAGACGGTAGCCGGCATCGGACGGCACGCGGCCGGCCGACGTGTGTGGCTTGTCTAGAAGGCCCAGCGCTTCGAGGTCCGCCATCTCGTTGCGGATCGTCGCGGAGCTCACGCCGAGCTTGTGCGTGCGGGCGAGCGTGCGGGAGCCGATCGGCTCAGCCGACGCGACGTAATCTTCGACGATGGCGCGCAGCACCACGAGTTTGCGCTCGTCGAGCATCGCATGAGCGCCCCCCTTAGCACTCAGCTTAGAAGAGTGCTACGTTGACCGTAGCATGCAAGAAAAACTGCTGTCAAGCGAGGAACGGCGCGGCTATTCGGTGCAGGAGCCAGCGCCCGTCCGGCGTCGGCCGCACCCGCCCCGGCACGGCATCGAGCAGGCCGGTGGCGCGCAGGGAATCCCTGACGCCGGGGTAGGCGGCATCGAGCGGCAGGCCAAAGCGGCGCGCGAACGACTGCAGCGTGAAGCCCTCTTGCAGGCGCAGGCGCAGGTAGACCCATTCCCCCATCTGCGCGCGCGCGGACAGCACCTCCTCGCCCGCGACGGCCTCGCCCGCCGCACCGACGCGCCGCAGGTACTCCCCGGGCGGCGCCGCGTTCCAAAAGCGCCGGCCCCAAAGGTGCGAGTGGGCGCCCGGACCGAAGCCGCGGTAGGATCCCTGGTGCCAGTAGAGCATGTTATGCCGCGCGCGGCGGCCGGAGCGCGCGAAGTTCGAGATTTCGTAGCGCTGCAGGCCCGCCGCCTCGCAAGCCGCGGCGACCAGGTCGCCCGCGCGCACGACCTCCTCCTCCGGCGGCAGCGGCAGCCTGCCCTGCCGCGCGAGGCGGCCGAAGAGCGTCTCCTCCTCGAGCTCGAGCGCGTACGCGGAAAGGTGTTCGACCCCGAGCGAGATCGCCTCTAGGGCGCTCGCGCGCGCATCCTCCGGCGTCTCGCCGGGCAGGCCGTAGATCACGTCGAGCGACACGTTTTTGAAGCCCGCGGCGCGCGCCGCCCGCACGGCCTGCCGCGTCTGCGCCGGCGTATGCAGGCGCCCGATGCGCGCGAGGGTCTCCGCGCGAAAGCTCTGGGCCCCGATCGAGAGGCGCGTGACGCCCAGGCGGCGCAGCGCGCGCAGGTAGCCCTCGTCGACGGTCCCGGGGTTGCACTCGAGCGTCACCTCGGCGCCGCGCGCGACGCCGTAGCGGCGGCGCAGGGCCTGCAGGATCTCCCCGATCTCCTCCGGGCGGAAGACGCTCGGCGTGCCGCCGCCGAAGAAGATCGAGGTGATCGTGCGCCCAAGGTCCTCGCCCGGCGAACGCAGGATCTCCTCGGCGATCGCGGCCGCCATCTCCTGGCGGGCGCCTTCCGCGCGGGGCAGGCGGTAGGCGTTGAAGTCGCAGTAGTGGCACTTGTAGGGGCAGTACGGCAGGTGCAGGTAGGCGCCAAAGGGCTCAGTCACCGCGGCGCAGGACCGCCATGAACGCCTCCTGCGGCACCTCCACCTGTCCGAGGCGGCGCATGCGCTTCTTGCCTTCCTTCTGCTTCTCCAGCAGCTTGCGCTTGCGGGTGATGTCGCCGCCGTAGCATTTCGCGAGGACGTCCTTGCGCAGGGCGCGGATCGTCTCGCGGGCCAGCACGCGGCCGCCGACCGCGGCCTGCACCGGCACGTCGAAGAGCTGGCGGGGGATGACCTCGCGCAGCTTCTCGCAGACGGAGCGGCCCTGCGAAGGCGCCTGGTCGCGGTGGCAGATGAAGGAGAGCGCGTCCACCACCTCGCCGTTCAGGAGCACGTCGACGCGCACGAGGTCCCCCGGGCGGCTGCCGATCAGCTGGTAGTCGAGCGAGGCGTAGCCGCGCGTGCGCGACTTCAGCTGGTCGAAGAAGTCGTACATGATCTCCCCGAGCGGGATGCTGTAGGTGAGCACCGCGCGGTCCGGCGACGGGTAATCGATCGACTTGAACTGGCCGCGCCGCTCCTGGCAAAGCTCCATCGCGGGACCGACGAAGCCCGTCGGCGCGATCACGGTCGCCTCGACATAGGGCTCCTCGATCTCCTCGAGGCCTCGCTCCGGCTGCAGCGCGGCCGGGTTCTCGATGCGCTCGACGCGCCCGCCCTGGTAGTGCACGGTGTAGACGACGCTCGGCGCGGTGACGACGAGGTCCATGTCGTACTCGCGCTCAAGGCGCTCCTGCACGATCTCGAGGTGCAAGAGCCCGAGGAAGCCGCAGCGGAACCCAAAGCCGAGCGCTCCCGACGTCTCCGGCTCGAAGGAGAGCGCCGCGTCGTTCAGCTGCAGACGCTCGAGCGCCTCGCGCAGCACGTCGTAGCGGCTCGGCTCGCTCGGGTAGAGGCCGGCGAAGACCATCGGCACCGCCGGCCGGTAGCCCGGGAGCGGCGAGAGCGCGCCGCGCTCCGCGGTCGTGACGGTGTCGCCGACGCGCGCGTCGCGCACGTTCTTGATCCCCGCCGCGAAGTATCCGACCTGCCCGGCGGCCAGGGCGGCCGCCGGCGTCGGCGCAGGGCGGAAGGTGCCGAGGTCGGTGACCTCGTAGGCGGCGCCGGTCGCCATCAGGCGCAAGCGCGCACCGGCGCGCAGCTCCCCCTGCAAGACGCGCACGTGGCAGACGACGCCGCGGTATGGGTCGAAGTGCGAGTCGAAGATCAGCGCCTGCAGCGGCGCCTGCGCGTTGCCCTGGGGCGGCGGGATGCGGTCGACGATAGCTTCGAGGATCTCCCCGATCCCGATGCCCTCCTTCGCCGACGCGAGCACCGCGGCGGTCGGGTCGAGGCCGATCTGCAGGAGCTCCTGGCGCACGCGGTCGGGGTCTGCCTGCGGCAGGTCGATCTTGTTGATCACCGGGATGATCTCGAGGTCGTGCTCGAGGGCGAGGTAGAGGTTCGCGAGCGTCTGCGCCTCGACGCCCTGCGCCGCGTCCACGACGAGCAGCGCCCCCTCGCAGGCGGCCAGCGAGCGGGATACCTCGTAGGAGAAGTCGACGTGGCCCGGGGTGTCGATGAGGTTCAGCTCGTAGCGCTCGCCGCCCTCGCGCTCGTAGTCGAGGCGGACCGCCTGGGCCTTGATCGTGATGCCGCGCTCGCGCTCGAGGTCCATCGAGTCCAGCACCTGCTCCTGCATATCGCGCGCGGCGAGCGTGCCGGTCGCTTCGATCAGGCGGTCGGCCAGGGTGGACTTGCCGTGGTCGATATGGGCGATGATGCAGAAGTTGCGGATGCGGTCCTGCTGGCCTGACAAGCCTTGGCTCTCCGCCTTCCGTAAGGTTCGATCGGGACTTTAATGTACTTTACCGTAGCATGCGGCTTCTGCGCCGTCAAAAGGCCGCAGCCGCCGTCGCGGGCAGGATAACCAGGGCGATTGCGGGAATTTCCTAGCGCATGCCAGCAGGAGGTCCGCCACTTGCACCCCCTCTTCCACGCCCTTGCCTTCTTCCTGCACCAGCTCGCCCACGAGAACTTGATGCTGGTCACGGCCGCGTCCGCGATGGCGTCGGCGCAGGTGATCAAGTTCCTCGTGGCATCCATCCGCGCCCGCACGATCCTCTCGGAGCGCCTCTTCAGCTCCGGAGGCATGCCGAGCTCCCACTCGGCGATGGTCACGGCGCTCGGCACGGCGGTCGGCATCACCCACGGCTGGCACTCCGACCTCTTCGCGATCGTCGCCGTCTTCTCGACCATCGTCCTCTACGACGCCGTCGGCATCCGCTACGCCGTCGGCCAGCAGGCGCGCTTCCTGAACTCCTTGCTGGGCAGCAGCCAGGATCCCTTTAAGGAACAGCTCGGCCACACGCCGCAGGAGGTCGTCGCCGGGGCGGTGCTGGGCGTGATCGTCGCGCTCCTCTTCTACACGATCTGACGGAGGTGTCCCGATGGATCCCAAGGCCTATCTGGCGCAGCGCCGCGAGGAGCACCTGGAGGCGCTCTTCTCGCTGCTTTCCATCCCGTCCGTCTCCACAGACCCCGAGCGCGCCACAGACGTGCGCCGCGCCGCGAACCAGCTCGCCGGCTACATGCGCTCGATCGGTCTCGAGCACGTGGCGGTGCAGGAGACGGGCGGCCACCCGGTCGTCTACGCCGCCTCCCCGAAGAGTCCCGGCC
>JAKAPV010000111.1 GCA_021806845.1 Bacillota bacterium
GCGTGCCGCGGCTCCCGCGCTCCGGCGGGGACGTGCTCGCGGACGCCCTGCAGGTCGGCATTGGCGGCTCGGGAATCAATGTCGCCCGCGGCCTTTCGGAACTGGGCGTGCCGGTGCAGATGGTGCTGCGGCGAGGGGAGGGGCCCCTCGACCGCCTGGCTCAGGCTGAGCTGGAGCGGCTGGGAATTCCGGTGCGCGGCGAGCGCAGCGCCCGGGCGAGCGGCGTCACGATGGCGCTCGTCGAGCCGAGCGGCGAGCGCAGTCTGCTGAGCGCAGCCGGGGCGGAAGGCGACGTGGGAGCCGACGATCTGCGCCACGCGGATCTCGCGAGCGCCGCGTGCGTCTACGTCTCGGGCTACGAGCTGCTGTCGTCGGCGGACCTCGAGGCGGCAATCGCGGATCTCCCGGAGGTGATTGAGGTGTTGCTCGATCCCGGCCCGCGCGGCGCGGCACCAGGAACACTGGAATTGGCGTGGCGGAGGGCGGCCATCGTCCGGATGAACGCCGCCGAAGCAAAGATCCGGAGCGGCACGGCTGACCTTCACGCCGCAGCGGAGCGCCTGAGCCTGCGCGGACCTGCCGTCGTCATCAGCACGCGCGAGGGAGCCTATTTGGGCGCAGCCGGCGACGTGCGGGAGATCTCAGGTGAGCCGCCGGTGCGGGGCGACACGACGGGCGCGGGGGACGCGCAGGCGGCGGGCATCCTCGCGGCCAGGGTGCGGGGGCTCCCCCTCGCGGATGCCGTCATGGCGGGAAACCGCGCGGCGCGCGCGCGTGTTGCGGGCAAGGTGCTCTCAGCATCTCTACTGTTCGACTAGGGAGGCAAGCCGACGGGGCTTGGTCGACGGTGGGCAGGAGCGCGCTCTGCAGTTCGGGGACGTGTCGCGCTGGGAAGAAGCCCGCTGACCACTTTCAATAGTTGCGGACGGCGGCGAAGACACGCGCGAGACCTCGGCGTCCAAGGAAAATGGCCATCCCGAGGACGATCTGTACGGCCGTGCCAGCCAGTTCGCCCTGAAAGAGGGCCTGAACGCCCGAGGGCGCGTATCCGTAGGAGGGCTGCGCGAGGTGGGCGGTGAGCGCCTGCACGAAGCCGGCAGTCGACAGCACCGCGAGCAGGAGACCGAGTGTCGCGAACCCGACCTGTGCCAGGGCCAGAAGATCCAGTCCAAGCCCGTTGAGGGGATCCTTCGACCAGCTCATCGCCCGTCCGATTGCAGGCGCCGCAAACCAGAGCGCGATGGCGAGCGCCAAGGTCGCGACTGCAGGAGGAAGGATCATGGTGAGCGGGGGCAAGCCAGAAGTGAACATTGCCTGCTCTACGATTTGCTCAATGTTGAAGACCGTCGGCACCAGGGCATATAAGGCGATCAGCCGCACCGCAAGCGTAGCGAGGTCCTTGGGGGTCACGCGAACAACTCCTTCGGGTCACAAAGCTTCGCCAAAACCTGCCAGGACCCTCCAGGAAGTGGTTCTTTTCTCAGTTGGGGGGATCCCCCCAATACGCAAACGCGCCCGCCCCTTGGGGGGCGGGCGCAGGCTCGGAGAAATTCAGCTGGCGTATTCCTGGAGCCTCGCCGGGTGGACGATCAGGCGCCCGTCAGGCGTCTGTTCGACGCTGCGGTCCTCGCGGAACTCCCGCAGGACCCGCGTGACCGTTTCCCGGGAGCAGCCGACGAGCTGGGCGAGTTCCTTGTGCGTGAAGTGAAGTCCCGTCCTCGCCTCAGCGCCTTCCCGCTCGGCGAGGCGCAAGAGGGTTGCCGCGATCTTCGCGGAGGCATCCCGGCTCGTGAGGTCGACCATCTGGCGGGACTGCTCGCGGACGCGCTGGCCGAACACCTGCAAAAGCGCCCAGCTGACCTCCGCGTTGCGCTGGACAAGCGAGCGCAGGGCCTCGTTGCGGACAAAGCCGACCCAGCCCTCCGTGACGGTCTGGGCCGTGGACGGGTAGGAGTCGCGCGGGTGCAAAAAGCCCGTCAGCGCGAAGATCTCACCGGGGCGCACCAGCCGCAGCGTCTGCTCGGCGCCCAGCATGGACGTCCGGAAGGTCCGGATGGTGCCTTCGTAGAGGAAGCAGAGGAACTCCGCCTCGTCGCCCTCGATGAACACATACATGTCCTTGCGGTAGTGGCGCAAGGAACTGATGCCTGCGATCGCCTCTCGCGAGGCGGGGGAGAGGCCTTGGAACGCAGCGATGGATGAGACGGCCGTTACGAGATTCGGTGCAGCCTGAACGGCCATGCGTTCCCTGCCTCCTCTAGCGGCCGAAGAGCGGCCGGTCTCTCTACAATGGAGAGTAGAGAGGTCAGGAAACCGGCGCAAGGGACCAAACGGACGCGAGTTTACGTCCATATGGCCCATTCTCATTCCATCTGGGCGACCTGCCTGAGCACCTCGTCGGCGCAGAAGCCCCCGGAGAGCACCGCGACCGGGCGGCGGCCGAACCGGCCCGCTCCGTGCCGCATGAGGGCCGCCAACGTAGCGGCGCCGGATGGCTCGACGACGAGGTGCTCTTCGAACAGGAGCAGCCGCAACGCGGCATAGAGGTCCTCGTCGTCGATCACGATCACGTCGTCGACGTAGCGCTGCGCGAGCTCCAGCGTCGCCGCGGAGGGCCCCCGCGGCGAGAGGCCGTCCGCGATGGTGTGGACGGACGGCAGCTCCACGACCCTGCCGGCCGCGAGGGAGCGCGCCATGCTGTCGGCGCCGGACATGGCGATGCCATACACCTTCACCGTCGGCATGCGCTCCTTCACGGCGAGCGCGGTGCCGCCCAGCAGGCCGCCGCCTCCGATCGGCACGAGCACCGCGTCGAATGTCTCGCGCTGCTGTGTGAGCTCGAGGCCCAGCGTTCCCTGGCCCGCGATGACGTCTGGGTCGTCGTAGGCGTGGATAAAGGTGAGGTTCTGCTCGGCGGCGATGCGCTGCGCGTTCTCGACCGCCGCCTGAAAGTCCTCGCCCTCCGCGATGACACGGGCGCCGAGGCGGGTAATCGCCCGCACCTTCGCCTGGTTGCCGTGCTTCGGAACACAGATCGTGGCCGGCAGGCCGAACCGCTGCGCGGAGTAGGCGACCGCAAGCCCGTGGTTGCCCGCGGATGCGGTGATCACGCCGCCCAGGTGGCTGCCCTCGCGCAGGCGCAGGACGCGGTTGAGGGCGCCGCGGATCTTGAAAACCCGGATCGGCTGGAACATCTCGAGCTTCAGCAGCACGTCACCGCCCACGGCTTCCGCCGCAGCGGTGGATGACTGCAGGGGCGTTTCGGTCAGATACTGCGCAAGGCGCTGCTGGGCGGCGACGACGTCGTCCAGTTGCACCGTCTGGGCTCCCCGCTGCAAACCGGATTCCTCCCCCGAAACTTCCGGCCTCCTGCCCACACAAACCCCGCACCCGGTGGGTGCGGGGCCCGTCCGGCCCTAGGCCATATCATCATATTTCCGCTGTCGTTCGTTGTCACCTGCTCCGAAAGGGGAATGGCGGCCCGTGCAGAAGACAGGGAACACTGCGAAAACGCCACGGGAGGGTGCCCGCGTGGAGATCGAGATGAAGGACGTCGTCCGCGCAAGGACGCGCATCCGTGGCCACGTCTGGCCTACGCCGCTCGTCGAGGAGCCCGCGCTCGCATCGGCCCGCGGCCAGGCGGTCCACCTCAAGATGGAATGCTGGCAGCGCACCGGCTCCTTTAAGGTGCGTGGCGCCTTTTGCAAAATGCTCAGCCTCTCCACCGCCGAGCGCCGCCGCGGCGTCATCGCCGTCTCGGCGGGCAACCACGCGCAAGGCGTCGCCCTCGCGGCGCGCGAGCTCGGCGTGCACGCGCAGATCGTGATGCCGGAGACCGCCTCGCGCGTGAAGGTCGATGCCGTGCGCAGCCTCGGCGCGGAGGTCGTCTTGCGCGGCGGGGACTACGACGAGGCGGAGGCTGCGCTGCGCGAGCTCCTGGAGGAGAGCGGCCGCACGCTCGTCCACCCGTTCGAGGACCCGCTGGTCATCGCCGGGCAGGGTACGGTCGGGCTCGAGATCGCGCTCTCCGGGGCGGATGTCGACGTCGTGCTGATACCGGCAGGCGGCGGCGGGCTCGCCGTCGGCTCGGCGGTCGCGCTCAAGACCCTGCGGCCCGGCGTGCGCGTGTTCGGCGTGCAATCCGAGGCTTCGGCGCCGCTCGTCGCCGCCTACCGCGCGGGCCGCCACGTCCCCGTCGCCTACGGCCCTTCCCTGGCGGACGGGCTGCACGGGGATACGAGTGACGCGATGGTCGAGCTCGCGCTGCGGCATCTCGACGGCGTGCTCACCGTGAGCGAGTCCGCGATCGCGCGTGCGATGCGATACCTCTACGAAGAGCAGCGCGTCGTCGTCGAGGGATCGGCCGCCGCGTCCGTCGCGGCGCTGCTCGAGGGGATCGCGCCGGAGGGCGCGGCCGTGGCCGTGCTGAGCGGCCGCAACGTCGCGCCGGAACTCTTTTCGCGCGTGCTGGCAGGCATGGAAGGCGTCGCGTGAGGGCCGCGCGCTTTCGCGAGCGCGCCCTCGCGTACATCGTCGACGTGGCGGTGGTGGGTGGCATCGGGTGGGCCCTCGGCCTGCCGGTCGGGATCTGGGCGCTGATCCTGATCGCCTACACGGCGCTATCGCTCTGGGCGTTCGCCGGACGCACCCCGGGCAAGGTGCTCTTGCGCCTGCAGGTGGTGGGCCGCAGGCACGATGCGCTCTCCCCGTGGCAGTACGTGCTGCGGCCGCTGCTCTCGATCGTGGAGCTCGCGCTGCTTTGCGGCGGGTTCGTGTTCGCGCTCTTTTCGCGCGAACGCCTGGCGGTCCACGACCTCATCCTCGGCACGCGCGTCGTCAAGTCGTCCGTACCCCGCCGGCGGCCTGCAGCGGCCCGGGGCCGTGCACGCGCAAAGGGCAGGCAGCGCCGCCGCTGAACTGTGAAGGATGGCGCGGATCGCCTATCATGGGACCTGCAGCGGCGCCCGGCTAGAGGCCCAGCACCTCGCGCAGGGTCTCGGGCCGAAAGCCCTCGACGGCGATGCCGTTCACGATGATCGTCGGCACCTCGCGCGCGCCGATGAACGCGAGATCGCGCAAGAGGTCCGGGTCCTCCCGGACGTCGCGCACGCGGCAGCCGACGCCGTGGCCCTCCAGGAACGCGAGGGCGTCGCGGCTTGCGGCATCCTCGGGATCGAGATAGATCACGACTTCCTGCAGGAATTCCAGCGCGATCTTCCCCTTTCGCGCGGATCGCGTTGCTCTGCGTCCGCCGTTCTCTGCTGCAGAGGACTCAAGGGACAACCATATGAGGAGGGTATGCAAGATGCCGGAACTGCGCAAGGGCGTGCACACGCTGCGGGGCAACCCGTTGACGCTGGTCGGACCAGAGGTCAGGCCAGGACAGGCCGCGCCGGACTTCACGCTGATCGATCGGGACTTCCATACCGTAACGCTGCAGGACCTGCCGGCCAAGGTGCGGGTGTTTTCCGTCGTGCCGTCGCTCGACACCGGTGTCTGCGACCAGCAGGGCCGCAGGTTTGAGGAGGAGGCCAAGTCGCTCGGCGAGCGAGTCGCCGTCTACACGATCAGCCGCGACCTGCCGTTCGCCCAAAAGCGCTGGTGCGGCGCGGCGGACGCGCAGGCGATGCAGGTTCTTTCGGACAGCCGGGACCACTCGTTCGGACCGGCGTACGGCAACGAGATCGAGGAGATGGGGCTGCTGGCGCGCTCGATCTTCGTCCTGGATGAGCAGGGCACGGTGCGCTACGTGCAGTACGTGCCGGAGTTCGCGGACCTGCCGGACTTCGACGCGGCTCTGAGGGCCGTCCGCGCGCTCCTGTAGACGGCCCGCTGCAGCGAAAGAGGCGCCCGGGGGACGGCCCCGGGCGCCTGCCTTAATGTGCGAGGAATCAGGAGCCTGGCTTCGCGCCGGTGGCGGCAAGGGCCCGCAGAGGGCTGCGCGCACCGGGTCGCGCGCCAAACGCCATCACGAGACCGCAGGCGGCCAGGGCGACATGCTGCGCGAGGTGGAGGCCCGGCTGGCGCGCTGCCCATGCCGTGACCGCCGGATCGAGAAGGCCGAGCGCGATGAGGCCGCCGAGCACCAGGAGTGCGCGCCTCATTGCGACTGCACCGGGCGTGTCTTCGCCCGCGGCAGTATGGCGCCGATGCGAGAGAGGCCGTCGCCGAGCACGAAGCCTCCCGCGAGCCAGAGGACGTGCAGAGCGTAGTGCTGGGCGGGATGCGGATCCAAGAGCGCCGCAAGCCGTCCCCAGTCGGCGGCGGCCAGCAGACCCGCGCCGAGTGCGATGCGTAGGATCGCCGACAAGGATCATCCCTCCTGTGCTGGAAGGATTGCCAGCGAGCGCCCTAAACATGCAGGGAGTGCCAGTGCTACGGTTCCTGGATGTACGCGAGCGCGAGCTGCGCGGTGCCGAGCAGCGCGTCCTCGTGGGTGCGCTCGTGCGTATGGCTCGCGTCGACGCCCGGACCAAAGAGGCCGATGCGCACGTCGCGCCCGGTGCGGGCCGCGGCCGTCGCATCCGACGCGTAGTAGGGGTAGGTGTCGAAGACGAAGGGGATGTTCGCCCCGCGGGCGAGCTGCGCCAGGCGCTGCGTCGTGTTGTGGTCGTAGGGGCCGCCGCTGTCCTTCGCGCAGATGGTCACGAGGTCCTCGCGCGACGCTTGGCCGGCGCCGACCGCCGCCATGTCGATCGCCACGATCTCCTCGGCGTCTCCGGGGATGCCGGCGGGCGCACCGGATCCGACCTCCTCGTAGACGCTGATGTGCAGGTAGGTGGTGCGGCGGGGCCTTGGGCCGTTCGCCGCGGCGCGCGCGGCGCAAAGCAGGGCGGCGGCGCTCGCCTTGTCATCGAGGTAGCGGGACTTGACGAAGCCGGTTTCCGTGCGCACGGGCCGCGGGTCTACCGCAACGAAGTCGCCGACCGCGACGCCCAGCTGCTCTGCGGATGCGGGCCCGTCCACCTTGGCGTCGAGCCTGAGGCG
The DNA here is from genome assembly GCA_021806845.1 of Bacillota bacterium. Lineage (GTDB taxonomy): Bacteria > Bacillota > Sulfobacillia > JAJZYS01 > JAJYTV01 > JAJYTV01. Next base: position 6,988 of record JAKAPV010000111.1, read on the forward strand.
CATTTCGGGCCACTCGCGCTTTTGCTCCGCGTAGTGCGCGCCGAAGACGTGCGTCGAAGCGCAGCCGGGCAGAATGGTGCCAGTGATCTCGCCGTCCTGCGTCAGGACCGTGGCGTACGCGCCCTCGCAGGCCTGCGCGGGGAGTCCGCCGATCGGCGTCAGGCGCAGGCGGCCGTCGGACATGATCTCGGCGACCATCGCGCCGAGCGTATCGACGTGCGCCGTGAGAGCGCGGGCGGGACCGCCTTGCGTGCCCTGCAGCGTGGCGACGACCGCGCCGCGCGCGGTGCGCTTCACCGGCAGACCGAAGGACGCGAGGCGCTCCGCGCAGTAGTCCGCAGCAGGGGTCGCCCGGCCGGTCGGAGACGTGATGGAAAGAAGGGCCAGGAGTTCTTCCGTAATTTCGTTCGCCTGCAAGGAGATGCTCCTTTCATGGGGCCGCGGTCCGCCTAACAGTCTACACGAGGTGCGCATAACAGGGGTGCGCGCCCCGCAAGGCTACCCGAGGGAGGTGCGGGCGACGAGCGAACTGGATGCAATCGCCGACATCGAGCAGCGCGGCAGCCGGCTCGTGGGCCTGCTCTCCGCGATGGTCGGCGCGCCGCCGGGCGATGCGACCGGTGCGGACTTCGGCCAGGCGGAGGGGCGTCTCAAGGCGCTCTACCTCGATTCGTTCCCGACCGTGACGCGCAGCTTCGATGCGTTCGGCCGGCGGGCGCTGCTGCTCTTCGAAGGGGGCGTGGTGCAGCGCGGCGAGGTGGACCGCGACATCCTCCGCCCGCTCATGCAGTGGGGCGGAGCCGCTCCGCGGGACATGCAGCAGATCGCGGCGCGGATCCTCCCGACGCTGGTCGCGACGCCGATCGAGACGTGGGCAGAGGTCGAGAGCCATTACGAGGACGGCCACGCCATCCTGTTCTGCGACGGCATCCCCGGGGCGATTGCGATCGACCAGAAGAAAATTCCGGCCCGCACTCCCAGCATGCCGACGGCGGAGACGTCGGTGCGCGGGCCGCAGATCGGCTTCATCGAGGACCTCAAGAGCAACCTCGCCCTCCTGCGCGACCGCGTGCGCACGCATGACCTCAAGGTGTCGCACCACGAGGTCGGCACGCAGTCGCGCACGCAGGTGGCGGTCCTGCATGTCGCGGGCCTCGGCAACGACGGCGTGGCGGCACACGCGGAGGCCAAGGTCAAGTCTGCCGATCCGAAGGACCTCCAGCTCATCTCCTCGATCACGGGCCTTCTGGAGGAGCGGCCGTTCTCCATCTTCCCGCAGCTGCGCATGACGGAGCGCGTCGACGAGGCGGCAAGGGCGCTCCTGCAGGGCCGCGTCCTGATCATGATGCACGGGGACCCGACCGCCGCGATCTATCCCTCGACGCTCGGCGACTTCTACCGGACGATGCAGGACTACATGATGAACTTCTGGGAGGCGAGCTACACCCGCATCATCCGATCGGTCGCCGCCCTCATCTCGCTCTACCTGCCGGCCCTCTACGTCTCGCTCACGACCATCAACCCGGACCTCCTGCCGACGCGCCTCGCGATCGTGGTCGCGGGGTCGCGCGAAGGCGTGCCGTTCTCGCCGCTGGTCGAGGTGTTCCTGATGTTCCTGATCATCGAGCTCTTGCGCGAGGCGGCGCTGCGCATGCCTTCGCAGATGAGCTCGACGCTCGGCACCGTCGGCGCCATCGTGGTCGGCACCGCGCTCGTGAAGGCGGGCATCGTGTCGGACCTGATGATCGTCGTCGCGACGATCACCGCCGTCGCCGCCTTCACCGCGCCCTCCTTCGAGATCACGGCCGTGTGGCGCATCCTGATGTGGCCGATGGCGGCGATCGCGGCCATCTACGGCATCCTCGGCATCCTCGTCCTCACGTTCGTGGTGCTTGCCTCGATGGCGTCGCTGGAGGTGGCGGGCGTACCGTACCTCGCGCCGCTGGTGCCCGCGACGAGCGCCGACGTGCGCGACTCGGTGGTGCGCCTGCCCATGCGCTCTTTGAGTCCGTCCGACCAAGGGCACGGGCCGCTCGGCCGGATCACGCAGGCCCTGCTCAAGCTGATGGCGCGCCACCCGCAGGGTGGAGAGCCATGAGGCGCATCCTGGGCCTCGCCGCACTCCTGCTCGCGCTCGGCGGCTGCGGCAGCGCCACGTCGATCGACACGCGCGCCCTCGTCGTCGGCATCGCCGTCGACAAGGGCCAAAAGCCCGGGCTGCTCCGCTACACGTTCCAGGTGCCGAGCCCCCAGTCCCTCGGCGGCGGCGAGATCG
>JAKAPV010000112.1 GCA_021806845.1 Bacillota bacterium
GTCCGGCACGACGACGTAGACCGGGGGGCCGTCCCACTCCCCGTCCAAAAGCTCCCTGGCGATGGCGTCCAGGAAGGGTTCCTCCAGCGGACCCACCTCCCGAAGGGAGGGTTCGCCCTCCCTCGGGCCGCCCCTGCCGCGGCAGGAGACGCCCTTGCGCCGTCTAACCTTACAAACTGCACGACTCGCCGCTCTGCCGCAGGTAGCATTGGGAGGAATATCGGTGTCAAGACGCATCTTCCTGGATGGAGCGTTCGTGGAAAAGGACCAAGCCCGCGTCTCCGTCTTCGACCACGGTTACCTTTACGGCGACGGCGTCTTCGAGGGGATCCGCGCGTACTGCGGCCGCATCTTCCGCCTGCAGGCGCATGTCGACCGGCTGTTCAGCTCCGCGAAGACCGTGATGCTGGAGATCCCGTATGGCAAGCAGGAAATGAGCGACCTCATCCGCGAGACCTGCCGCATCAACGGGCTGCAGGACGCCTACATCCGCGTCGTCGTCTCGCGCGGCGCCGGCGACCTGGGCCTCGACCCACTGAAGTGCCCGCAGCCCACCGTCGTGATCATCGCGGACACCATCGCGCTCTATCCCGAAGCCCTCTATCGCTCCGGCCTCAAGGTCTGCACGTCCTCAATCCGCCGCCAGCGGGCCGAGGCCCTCAATCCCCAGATCAAATCGCTCAACTACCTCAATAGCATCCTCGCGAAGATCGAGGCGAACCAGCGTGGTTGCCAGGAGGTCGTGATGCTGAGCGAGGAGGGCTTCGTCGCGGAGTGCAGCGCCGACAACATCTTCATGGTCCGCGACCGCACGATCCTGACGCCCGCACCGCACCTCGGCATCCTGCTCGGCATCACGCGCGACACCGTGATCGATACGGCCCGCGCGGCCGGCTACGAGGTCATCGAGACGACGTTCACGCGCCACGAACTCTGGAACGCGGACGAGGTGTTCCTGACCGGCACCGCGGCAGAGATCGTCTCGGTCGTGAACATTGATGAGCGCATCGTCGGCGACGGGAAGCCGGGACCGGTCGCTGCGGACCTGCTCGCGCAGTTCCGCGAGCGCGCCAAGCACGACGGCGATCTGATCTAGGAGAGCAGCGCAAGACGCAGGCGGGAGTGGCCCCGGGGCGCTCTCGCCTGCCTATGTATTTGTGCCGGACCTCAGTCGGAGAGAAGCTCTACGAATTCTTTCACAGTCAGACCCGACAAGGGCCGCCGGGAGGTTTCCCGGCGGCCCTCGCGAGGTCTCGAGTCCGAAGCTCTAGTGCCGCACGCCTACGACGTTCAACTGGTGCCGGATAGCTGAAACGGCGCCCGACACTTTAGCTATGCCGCGTTCGAGTTCGGCCCCGGGGGACGCAGGACATGTCTCACGTCGTGCGGGCCACTCCCTGGGACCCGCTGCTGCACCACCGCCATCACCAACTCGATCTCGGGCTGCAACGGCTGTGCCCGCCGCCGCCTGCCCTGTCGCACGTTTGGGCGTCTCCTCCGCGCCGGTGGCTGGAGTGCCCCTGTCACTCCTCGCCGTCGAAGTAGTCCGCGTTGGTCATCCGGAAAACGCGCCCAGCAGCGTACCACTTCCCCGAGTCGGGATAGAAGCAGGTTTCATCGACCGGATTGTCGGCGATGACGTAGTACCGAAGGTCGTCCGCCCCATCGTTCTGAACGGTGTGGACCCAGCCGGGCGGCTGGATCAGGTGGTCGCCGGGTTCCATCGGGATCGGTTCGTCGCCATCTTGCTGCAGCATCCGTCCGCGACCGGAGATCACGATGTAGTACTCCCACTGCATGCTGTGGGCATGTCTTGGACAGTTCGTCTTTCCAGGCGCGAGGCGCACGAGCTCCACTTCGAACGGACGCGCCTTGGCCCTGCCGTGGGGATGTCTCGCCTCGGCCGTGAGCTCCAGCGATACGCTGCGGTTGTACGACTCAAAATCGCCCTTGGGCGAGCGGTCCAGGTGCCAATCCACCGCCGCCTCGTTCCTGCGCACCTCAGCCTCTTCCATTCCCGCCACATCCTCTCGCAAAGTCAGATACGGCGCTCGCGTGGGCCTCCTCATGTGTGGCACGCCTGTGCGCACAGGCCAGGACGCTCCGCACCAACGGCCCACCCGCGACCACCTCCACGATGTCCACGCCTGTCCCGAGCAGGAAGTATCGGACCGCATGGGGAGCACGATCGATCTCGCGCCACTGCAATAGGGCTTCCGAGGCCGTAAGAGCCCCGCGGTCGTGCTTCCGCACGCCTCATTGCCGCCCACGGCCCGTCGGGCCGGCGCTCACCCGGTCCCCTTGAAGACGCGAAAAGACCGGGGCGGAGCCCCGGTCTGAAAGCTGCTTGCACATGCGCTACCCTTGCCTCGGTATGGGCGCATATGTTTCGGAAGCCTTCAGGCGGGGACACTTCACCTGCGATGCGGTTGCACCGTTCCGAACCATAGCGACCCACCTCCTTCCAGCAACGGTTCGATCATAACACGCGCCTTGGCGGCGATCAACGAAGGCCCTCCGGCACCGCGGGCATGCAGCGACAAGCCCGCACAAGCCGCCGCATCGTGCGGCGGCTTGTGTGACGGGAGAGCACAGGGCGAACCTCTGACCTGTATGCCATGTGGGCATTCGCCTGTCGGCAGCTTCCTGACATGCGTGCCCGAGAAACTCGTGACGACACGGAGTCGGTCGTCACGCTGGACAACTGGGGGGGCGCCCTCCACTCGGACAACGCATCCCTCAACGGGCCCACGGTGGCCCGTGCCTCGGGGCGCGACTACCACAGCCAGTTCCTCGCAGAGCAGAATTGGCGGTTCATCAAGGAAGATGCTGCTGCCGGGCGGGGTCTGGCGTGGTACACCGACCACGGATCAACTCCTCGACTTGCTGCGCCGTGTCGAGGTGCGGCTATCCGTTGACGACCACGGCGTTCGCCACCGCGAGTTCTCCCGCCTGCGACCGGAGATCCGTCGCGTGTTCGAACTGCTGCATATCGACCCGTTGATCCTCACACAGCCCTGCCTGACCTAGCTCGCTACGGCGCCTGGATATTCAACGTGCCGGTGATCCCGACATGCGAAATGTCTGCGGTACCGATACATTGACAGCAATGCCGGGCCTGACCAGAACCATGTGGCTGCCCTCCCTGCGCGCGAGAAGCCACCCCGCCTTCTGGAAGGCACGCACAGCGATACGTCCTGAAATAACAGGAAGAGGCGGCATCAGAGTGCCACCTCCACCATTTTCCTTCCTGTTTGCAGGTCCAAAGGTCTGTGTTTATCAGCTTCAGCCTTCAACCAGGCCCTGATCGCGTCTTTGATATTGGCGAGGGCCTCTTCTTCTGTGCGGCCTTGAGACATGCAGCCAGGCAGCGCAGGGCACTCGGCCACGATCCAGCCGTCTTCACCTGGCTCAAGAAGGACGGGAAACGTCAAGGGCCTCACCCCTTGGGGTAGTATACCAGTCTCATCGCCCCGAAGTTGTATGAGTGGTTGTCGCAGCATGCGCTCAGTGCTTGGCTCGCACGAGGAGGCCACGCAGGGCCGGGCGTCGAATCGGCTTCGCATTTGCGCACAAGTCTCCACCACGCAACCGGAGGTGCCATGCCGAAGACGAAGGGTGCACCAAGGGACTACCAAGCGCTCCTCACAGGAGTGCTTCTCGTTGGGGTGATCGTCCTCGCAGCCCGCATGATGGTCGCAGACGTGCGCGTCTACGGGGGATACGCTGCGGCGTTTCTATCCCATTTCAGTTTCCCGCGCGAGTACCCCCCGCTCAGCCTCATTGCCATGCTGCTGCCGGAAGCCCTGGTGCGTTGGCTGCACATCCCGTACCAGATCGCGTGGCTCGGCATCAGCGCCGGCGTCCTCGCCATCCTCGTGCGAGTGGTCAAGCAGCCCCTGGTCCTGATCGCGCTGGCGATCACGTCGGGCACGCTGCTCGGAACGTACGACCTCTATCCAATCCTCGCGATGGTCCTCGCGTATCTCACGATCGACAAGAAGCCCGGCCTCAGCTGGCTGCTGCTGGGCGTCTCCATCGCCCTCAAACTATTCCCCGTCCTGTTCATCCCGCTCTGGTGGCAGCGCAGCCGCAAGGGGTGGGCCTACGGCCTCATCCCCCTACTGACGTTCTACCCTCCGGCCATGTGGTCGGTGCTGCATTACCAGTTCGCGCGGCAGGCCGAGTGGGAATCAACCGTATCGCTGCTCAGTTGGATCTTCGGCCACTCTTCGATGGTGCTGCAGCTCGGGTACGGCTCCTATGAATACTTCAATGGCATGTCGGCTGCGATCGGCATCCTGCTGCAGGTCGCCTTCGTCGGCCTATTCGTGTGGATCGCGTTCCTGAGAAGGGATCTCCCGCTGATCGAGCGGATGATCCTGCTGCTGTCGTTCTGGTTTCTGACCAACAAGGTCCTGTCCGTACAGTACGTCTTCTGGGTCATGTTCCTCGCGTTCCTCTACGGCCGGCACCTCTGGCACTGGACCGTTCTCGGCTGGGCGACGGGCATCGAGTTTCCGCTCTTCACCATCTTCTACGCTCCCCTGGGGGAATGGCTCCTCAGCCACCGCATGCCCATCGTGCCGATGGACATCGGCATGCTGCTCATCGGCATCCGGTTTGCGATCTGGGTCTGGCTGCTCGTTCGGATCCTGCGCGGGCATTCCACAGCGCAACGGACGGCGCAGGACGAGGTCTCCCTCGCCGCGCCGTCCTGACGCACAGGTTTCCTACAGCGTGCCGTAGAGGCGGTCGCCGGCGTCGCCGAGGCCCGGGACGATGTAGTCGTGCTCGTTCAGCCGCTCGTCGAGCGCGGCGCCGATGATCGGGACGTCCGGATACTGCTCGTCCACGACGCGCACGCCCTCGGGTGCCGCGACGAGGCAGAGGAGTGTCACGCTCCGCGCGCCAGCGCTGCGGACGATCGAGATGGCCGCGGCGGCGGAGCCGCCGGTCGCGAGCATCGGATCGACGACGAAGACGTGCCGGCGGTCGATGTCGGGCGGCAGGTTCTGGTAGTACTCGACGGGGGCGTGCGTCTTCGGATCGCGATATAGGCCGATGTGCCCGACCGTGGCGGCGGGCAGGATGCGCAGCATCCCCTCGACCATGCCGAGTCCCGCGCGCAGCACCGGCACGATCGCAGGCTGGGGGTCTACGAGCAATGCGCCCTCGGCGATGCCCACGGGCGTCTGCACAGAGAGCGGCCGTAGCGGCAGGCCGCTCGTCGCGGCATAGCCGAGCAGCATGGTGATCTCCGTCAGCAGGTCCCGAAAGTCTTTGGGCCTTGTGCGCTGATCGCGAAGGAGCGTCAGCTTGTGCTGCACGACGGGATGGTCGACCCGCTGGAAATGCAAGATTAGTCCTCCTACGCGCGCCGATTGGTAGGTCCTCGATGGTTTTCCTCCTGGCGCAGGGATTCCTGCCGCCAGCGCACGGCGAAGCCGGCGGCCACGAGCGCGAACGGGTAGAGCGCGGCCCAGGCGAGGAAGGGCCACGTGGCGAGGCAGAGGAGCAGTGCGACCCAGGCCATCACGCGGCTTCCCGTGTCCTTGAGGAGTCGCAGCGCCGCCGCCATCGCGAGGCAGTAGATGGCGATGAAGATCCCGGACGACCAGGTGAGGAGCCCTTCGAGGCCAAAGGGATGGATGAAGTCCCAGAGGAAGACGAGCGCGAAGACGACGCCAAGCGCGATCAGCACCCGCACGGGCGTCCTGCGCCCCGCGTGCAGCGCGCCGAAGTAGGCGGGAAAGTCCCCGGCGCGCGCCTGGGCGTAGATGAGCCGCGCAAATCCGCCGATGTAGGCATGCACCGTTCCGTAGGTGACGAGGAGCGCGAGCAGCGCGGTCGCAAGCTCCGCCCAGCTGCCGATGCCCCTGCCGAGCATCACCGAGAGCGCCGCGACCCCGTCGCCCACCTCGTAGCTGCGCGTCCCGACGGTGACCGCGGCGAGCAGGAGGTAGAGGACGTCGATGACGACGATGCTGAGGACGATGCTGCGCATGATGTCGCGGCCGGGGTCCCGGAACTCCTCCGCATAGTGGGCGAGCGCCTCCCAGCCGACGAACGCCCAGAAGAGAAGCGCCATTGAGAGCCCGACCGGCGCGAGCCCGTGCGGCAGGAAGGGGCGGAAGGCGGAGGGGTGGATCCGCGTCGCGCCGACCGCGATCGCGAGCAGGAGAAGCGCCGCGATCAGCGCGACGACCGCCGTGGCGGTCCGCCCGGAGATCTCGACGCCCAGGGCGTTCAGCACGACGGCGACGAGCAATAGCGCCGCCGCGACCGGCAGCACGATGCCATGATTGAGCGAGAGCGCCGCCTGGACGTACCCGGCGCCGATCAGGGCGGCGATCGGGGCGGCGACGGGCACCGTGCCGAGGAAGAGCCAGCCCGCCGCGATGCCGCCGCGCTCGCCGAAGGCGGCGCGAGCGAAGGCTGCGACGCCGCCCGCGTCGGGTACCGCGACCGACATCCGGCCGAGCGTCAGCGCGAGCGGGATCACGAGGATGCCCATGCCGAGCCACGCGAGCAGGCCGCCCGGCCCTGCGAGCCGGGCCGTCAGGGCCGGCAGGTAGAGGACGCCCGAACCGAGCACCGAGGCGATCGTGAGGGCGGCGCCCTCGCGCATGCCGATCGCCCGGCGCAGCGAAGTCACTTCCGATGAAATCCTGGGCACCTCCCCTGCCTCAAGGTACAGGGCCGATGCCGGTTGTCAACTGGCTGCAGGTCCGTAGCGCACGAGCCGGGGACTCGGGCGGTACGCGTCGACGCCGAGGTCGAGTGTCTCCCTGCGCCCGTCCGGCCAGCGCCGGTCGAGCCAGGTGTGCACCGTGACGCCGCCCTGGCCCGGCAGGTCGACCTCTTCCTGGCCGGCGGCGAGCGCCTGGTCCGGTCTGCGGATCGTCTGGAAGGCGGTCTTCCCGAGCGTTGCGTGGCGGTAGCTGACGTCCGGCGGCTGGCGGCTGCCGAAGAACTCCGCGGTGACGCGCGGTCCCTCAGCCGACATGATCAGGCGCAAGGGCTCACCGGTATCGTTCCTGATGCGCAGGTCGAGGTAGCCGTAGGCGATCGTCGCGTCCTCGCCCGGCTGCAGGTACGGCACGGTGAGGCCGTGCTGGTGGCGCTCGACGATCGGCAGGCCGGCGCGGCGCGCCGCGTTGTAGACCGTCGACGCGACCTGGCAGACGCCGCCGCCGTAGCCCGGGACGATGCGGTCTCCGATGAAGACGTGTCCCTGGTGGAAGCCGTTCTCGCGGCTCGCCTGCCCGAGCGCCGCGTTGAACGAGAAGACGCCGCCTGCCGGCACGACGGTGCCGCAGAGCTTGCGCGCCGCGAGCGCAAGGTTGAAGTTGCGGTCATCGGACGAGCCGGGATAGTAGGTGCTGAAATGCCCGATCAGCATCCAAGGCGCGCCGGGGTCCCCCGCGGGATGCGGGCCGCAGCCATTTTGCCGGGGCGCCTGCGGCGCCGAAACGGCGGCTGCGGCGCGCACCTTTCGGACTGCCCGCACCGCGCGCGCCGGTGAGGTCTGGCCGGTTTTGGCCGGATGCGGCACGAGCGGCAAGAGCAGTGCGCCGATCAGCACGAGCAGCGGCAGTCGCCGCATCACGTCACCCCCTCCATCTAGCATGGCCGAGTGCCCACGGCGCCGCGGCGCGCAATTCTAGGAAGCGCTCGGCTGCGCAAGCGCGCGCCCCGGGCGGTCGACGATCACCTCGCAGGGCGCGCGGCGGATCACCTGCGCGACGTTGTAGGGAATCTCCTCGCCGGGCATGCGCTGTCTCGGGTCGAGGCCGAGCACGATGAGGTCCGCCCGGTGCTCGCGCGCGACGCGCACGATGCCCTCCCAGACGCTGCGCGACGGCATCAGGGCGCGCTCGAACGGGAGTTCGTGCTGGTCGCAGACGGCTGCCCCGACGTCGATCGCCTCATCTGCCCGGGTCCTTTGCAGCGGCATCTCCGCATCGAGCGGCAGCGAGAGCGGCACCTCGACGACGCCGCAGAGCACGATCCTGCCCTGCTGGGGCTCCGCAAGGCGGCAGGCGAGCTCCACCGCGCGCTCCGACGAGAGGGAGCCGACGACGGGTACGACGATCGTGCGCAGCTCGTTGACGGTGCGGCGGATGTGCGCGACCTCGTACGGCACGAGCGGCGGGATGCGGAACATCCAGCGAAAGACGATGGCGAGCAGCACGAGGAAAGCTGCGGCGATCAGGGAGCCTGGCAGCCCCGCATGCGGTCCCATCAGCGCTCCCTCCTGCGCAGCTCGCGGAGCCGGGCGGCGCCCAGGCCGAGGAAGAGGAGTCCCATCAGGTCATAAAGCGGCCGAGCGTGCTCCAGGATGCCGCGCCCCAGAATGACGGCGCCGAGCCCGAGCGAGAGCGCCCCGGACCATCGCCCAAGACGCCGGCTCATGCGCCCTCGCCCCCGTGCTTCGCAGCGAGGGCTGCCTCGTATTCGCTGAGAAGCTCGTACTCCTCCGCCTCGCGCAGCACCCTGCGCTGCGCGTCCTCCCAGTCGCGGCCAAGGCTGCCGAAGAGGGGCAGACCTTCCCCACGGCGATAGGCGAAGTACACGAGCAGCATGACGATGATCCAGGCGGGACCCGCGATGCGGCCGATCGCGTGCGTGAGGATCACCTCGAAGAGGATCGTGCCGACGCCGAGGAAGCCCAGAACCGCAAGCAGCGGGAAGCGTACGGCGGGGCGGCCCTCCTGCGCCTGCAGGGTGACATTGAACGGCATCCGGTAGGGCCTCGGCGTGTAGGGGTCCCGAAAGCGCAGGACGATCAGGGCGATGAAGACGAGCAGGTAGCCGAGCGTCGCGCCAAACGCGTACATGTTGCCGAGCGTGTTCATCGCTTCGCTCGTCAGGAAGGCGAAGATCGCCTCGAGCACGGCGACGCCGGAGAAGACGAGGATCGTGCGGTGCGGCGTGTGGTAGCGAGGATGCACCGCGTTGAACCAGCGCGGCAAGAGGCTCAGGGTGCTCATCGAGTAGGTGAGGCGCGAGGCGGACATCACGCCGGAGTTCGAGGAGATGAGGACGATGAGGCCGCCGATCAGGGCGGTGAGGGGGGCCGCCGCGGCCCCGATAGATCGGA
>JAKAPV010000113.1 GCA_021806845.1 Bacillota bacterium
CGCATCGCGCCGCCAGAGGCGTACATCGCCTTCCTCTTCCTCGGCGCGGGCATCCTCGTCGCGCCGTTCGCCCTGCGTGAAGCGCCAGCGCCCAAGGACGCGCAGGGCCTCGCGTACGGCGCCCTCCGGCTCGCCTCGGAACTGCTCATTCTCTTCGCGTACCGCCTCGGGCCCGTCGCACCGCTGCTCGCGCTGCGCCAGGGCGCTCCGCTACTCGCGGCGCTCGGCGGCTATCTCTTTCTCCGCGAGGTGCCGTCGCGCAGCCTGCTCGCCGGCACGCTGCTGATCGTGGCGGGCGCCGCTCTGCTCACGCTTTCGCCAGCCGGCTGAGCGTCGACTTTCCAGCGTGAAGGCGCCCTCCTTGCGGAGGGCGCCTTCACGCTGGATGTGTTCAGAGGATCCGGTGGCGGATTTGCGTCCAGAAGTCCGGTGCCTCGTAGCCGAGCCGCCAGAGCGCAATCCCTCCGATGTGGAACTGGCGCGCCAGCTGCAGCTTGCCCGCAAGCGAGCGCGGGTCTTCGTACCAGACGACGTGTTGGCCGTTGTCCGTGTAACTGAAGTGGTATTCCTGCGATGCGGCATCCCAGATCGGCTGGATGCCGTACTTCTTCAGGAGGTCCTGCGCCTGCAGCGTCGAGACGGTGGCCGCCGACCCGCCGGACCAGTTGTAGCCGTATCCGGCCACGCCGAGATAGATGCGTTGCTTCGGAACGTACTGCAGCGCGTACTTGAGGTTCTGCCGCACCCAGGGCAGCGGCGCGACGGGCCCTGGCGGCCCGCCCTGGTAGTGGTGGTCGTAGGCCATGATCACGACGGAGTCGGTGACGCTGCCCAGTGCGGGGTAGTCGTACGGGTGCGTGATGTCGGTCGTGACGCCGACCTTCGGGAAAACGGCGACGCCGAGGCCCTTGCCCATCTTGTGCAGTTGACGGCCGAGGCCGTTGAGGAACGTCGAGAGATCGTCCCGGGAGTAGGGCGCGAGCAGCTCGAAGTCGATGAAGGCGCCGTCAAAGTTGTATTTCTTCGCGAGGTCGATGACTGTCTTCGTCATCGCGACCCGGGTGGCGCTGGAGTACATCGGGTTCACGCCCGAGTTGCCGATCAGCGGCCAGATCCGGATCTTGTTCTGGTGCGCGAAGCTGGCGACGTGCGCATCCGTGTTGTCCGAGGTCAAAGTGCCGCCGGCGTTGATGCGGTACCAGTAGGGACTCACGATCTGGATCTGCTTCACGTGCTGCTTGAAAGAAGGCCAAGACCCTGGATCGGAGCCGCCTCCATTCTCGTAGAAGCCCATGACCATCGGCCGCCAGAACAGGCTCCATGATTCTTTCGGCAGTCCATTGCTCGCGGTCGGCGCGCGGCTGGTGCGTACCGAAAGCCCGATCACGATCAGTAGAAGCAGCGCTGCGCCGCCAAGGATCTGGTAGCGCCAGCGCATGAAAATGTCGCGCATGGCGAGCCTCCCTCACCAGGTAGGCTCACACGCCGGGACGCGATTCATGCCTGCTCGCTCGTACCCTGTCCCTTCTCTGCCTGGGAGAGGATCTCGTAAAGTTCCTTCGCGCCCTGCGCCGACGCATGCTCCGGCACGGCCAGCACGCGCACGCGCGTGATGCGGCCGCCGAGGTCGATCTCGAGCAGATCCCCGATCCGCACCTCGCTCGACGGTTTCGCCTGCTTGCCGCCGATCATGACGCGCCCAGCGTCGGCCGCATCGTGCGCGAGGGTCCGGCGCTTCACGAGGCGGGAGATCTTCAGCCATTTGTCGAGTCGCATCGACATCCCCCGAAAATGCGAACGGGGCCGGGTCAACCCCGGCCCCGCCCGCAAACAGATTACTTCGCGACGGAATCCTTGAGCTGCTTGCCCGCCTTGAAGGCCGGCACCCGGCTTGCCGGGATGCTGATCTCCTTCTTCGTCTGCGGGTTCAGGCCCTTACGCGCAGCGCGCGAACGGACCTCGAAGGTGCCGAAACCGACCAGAGAAACCTTGTCGCCACCCTTGAGGGCTTCTTCGACCGAGTCCACGAAGGCGGTGACTGCCTTCTCCGCGTCCTTCTTGCTCAGACCTGCGCGGTCGGCTACCTTCGCGACCAGTTCGGTCTTGTTCGTAGGTACCCCTCCCTCTGCCGATTGTCGACGCCTAGGATTCGGCGGTTTGTCCAGCTTTCCTGCTGGTCTTGGCCTTTTTAGGCCATTTTTGCCTCATTCCAGGCTGCCTGGATGTCGTTTCGCGGTGCTTCCGATAGTTTCCTGCCGAGAATTGCCTCTGCACCGGCACAAATCCGGCGCAGCCGCTCAAGTTCGGCGCGTGTGAGCGCCTCGAGATCCTCTCCCTGCGCGATCCTCCGGGTGAGCTCCGCTCCGAGTCCGGAGTCCGCGATGCCCGTGATGCCGAGGCGCTGCAGGCGTGCCACGGCTTTCTGGAACGCCGCCAGTGAGGATAGGGATCGAGGGATGCCGGAGAGCTCGCTCTCCCGGCGCATGCCCTCCTCGGCCTTCAGTTCGTCCCAGCGCGGCAAGAACGCTTCCGCGGTCTCGTAGTGCTCCTCGCCGAAGACATGCGGATGTCTGCGCCTGAGCTTCTGGCGCAGTGCCTCGGCGATGGTGCCCGCGTCGTACGTGCCCTCCTCCCGACCGAGTTCGGCGTGAAACAGTACCTGCAGGAACAAGTCTCCCAGTTCTTCCACCGTTTCATGCAGATTTCCACCCAGGAGGGCATCGTAGGCTTCCGCCGCCTCCTCCAGGAGGTACGGGAGGAGCGACCGGTGCGTCTGCTCCCGATCCCAGGGGCAGCCGCCCGGTGCGCGCAGCCTTGCCATGACGGCCTGCGCTCCCGCCATGCGCAGGATGGCTTCCCCGCCGATCGGCGGCACATACAGGAAGCCCTGCGGCGTGCGCTCTGCCGCAAGTGCGAGGACGGGGCCCTCAAGGCGGGCGCCTCCCTGCAGCAGGATCCCGGGCGGCGCTTCCTCGAGCGGCCCTGGCAGCTTGTCCGACCCTGGGCCGTAGAGCAGCACTCCCTGGGCCGCCGGCCAGGGATCGGTCGCGTCGGCCGGCCGGCTGAGCGTGCCGGGCGGCAGCCCGAGTTCTGCCGCGAGCGGCGGGCCCCAGCGCACCTTGGCGCCGTCTTGTAGCGCGCGCCGAAGCCACGGATCGGACGACTCCGGGCCGCCAAGCAACAGGAGCACGTCATTCGCCCCGCCGCCCGCGGGATACCGCTCTTCCACTCCTGCCAAGGCGATGGATCCGGCGACGCCGGGGCCGCAATAGAGCCTGTCCATGGAGGAGAGGTCTTGCGGCGCCCGGCCGGTCCCAACGCCGATCACTCGCAACCGTGGTCACCTCCTGATCAGGCCCAGCCATTCAAGGCCGCGGCGCAGCCGCGGTCCCAGCATTGGAATCTCTTCCAGCTCCGCGCCTTTGAGACCTCCCACGAACAGAAGGCCCACAAAGTACGCCAGTAGCCCGATGAGCACCGCAAGCACACTGCGCAGGCGCGAGCCCCCTGCCGGCAGCATGACCAGCGTAACGGCCATGAGCAGTGTTGCGCCAAGAGGCCTCAGGAGCTGGTCCCCGAGGGCGAAGACCCGCCCGACCCGCCGTAGCGCGAAGACGTTGCATACCGCCCAGACGAGGTACGCTCCGACCGTCGCGAGGCCTGCGCCCGAGACGCCCGCCAGCCCAACGAAGATCCACGTCAGGCCGATCTTCGCGACCGCCGCGTAGCCTAGGTTGCGCAAGGGCAGCCAGGTTTCGCCGAATCCCTGCAGGGCGGCCGCCGAGACCTGCGCCAGCGCGAACAGCACGACGCCCGGCGCGAGGGCCCGCACGATGCCGCCGGCGGACGTGCTCTGGAAGAGCGCCTGCGTCAGCGGCGTCGCGAGGAGGTACAAGCCGGCCGAAGCCGGCAACATCCAGAGCACGGTCGCGCGCAGCGCCTCGCGCACTGCGGCCGCGGCACCGGCGTGGTTGCGCGCAGACGCGTACGCCGCGACGGTCGGCACGAGCGCGACGGCGATCGCGCCGGAGATGATGCCAGGAAGGGCGACGAGCGGCATGCCGTAGCCCGAGAGCTCGCCGTAGAGCCCCGTCCGCGCATGCTCCCCGAGTCCCAGAGCCGCGAGGCGCGCCGGGACGAGCACGAGGTCGACAATCTGCATCAAGGGCACGCCGAGGCCTGCGACGGTGATCGGCACGGCCAGCATGAGCAGCGTCTTGAGGAGCGGACGCACGGCCGGCGGCGTGCCGCCGCCCCGCGGCAGGCGCGTCGCGCCGCGCACGAGGAGGAGCACGAAGAATCCGGCGAGGGCGCCGAAGCTCGCGCCGGAGGCCGCGCCCGCGGCCTGCGCGGCGATGCCGCCTGGGCGCAGGAGTATGACGAGGGCGATCAGGCTGCCGACGCGCACGACCTGTTCGACGACCTGCGAGAGCGCGGTAGGCCACATGAGCTGGTATCCCTGGTAGAATCCCCGCATGGCGGACATCCCGGCCACGAGCAGTACCGCCGGCGCGACGGACGCGATCGAGAGCGCGGCGCGGGCATCGCGCGTCACGTGCTGCGCGAGCCACGGCGCGAGGGCGTACAGCGTGACCGCCCCGACGAGGCCGAGTCCCGAGAGCAGCAACATCGCGACCGTCAACAGCCGCCGCGCTTCGCGGTGGGCACCGCGCGCCGCGGCGTCCGCGACCATCTTCGAGATCGCGACGGGCAGGCCGCCCGTGGAGATGGCGAGCGTCGCGGCGTAGATCGGGTAGGCCATGTGATAGAGCCCGACGCCCTCCGGGCCCAGCAGGGTCGGCAGGAGCAGTCGGTAGAGACCCAAGAGGCGGCTTAGGAGCCCGCCGAGCGCAAGAAGCGTCGCTCCCTGCAAAAAGCCGCCCAACGGGGTATCCCTCCCTCGCATCATTCGATGCGGCAGGGGGCATGGCGTATGCGCTTCGATGCAGCGTGCTCTGCAGATCTGATGCGGGAGCCTGAACCGCAGAGCGTCATCGCTGTTGTGCGCTAACGCCGCGAAGAATAATAAGCGCACTTTGATACGCGCGTTGTTATCCTGCAGCACAACATACTTGCGCAGGGGTTCCTGAACCGCATGACCGGCGTTGTCTCTGTTGTCTCTTTGGAACTCCGCTGGCTCTTCTGTCGGTCACGGCGTCGTAGCGCGCTCTTCCTGTCCCAAGCGATCCCGGTCCAACCAGTGCTGCATAGCCACACTTCTCCATGTGCAGTTGACCCGGTTTGGTGAACGGGCTGACACTCCTTGCCGCACAAGGATCCCCGCAACCGCCTTCGTAGGGACAGTTCAACCGCCCCCTCTTGCGGAGGGGGCGGTTGCACAAGGTTCCTCTAGAGTCCGTAGATCGCGTGCACCGCGTGCTGCAGCACGCCGGTCACGAGGCCCGGCAGGACGCCCAGCACCACTGTGCCCGCGAGCATCACGCCGACCGTGACGTGCGCGGTCCAGTGCGACGTCGTCGCAAGTTCCGTAGCGTCCTCGCTATGCGTGAACATCAGGAGGATCGGCCGCAGGTAGTAGTAGAGGCTGATCATCGTGCCGATCACGATCGCGATCGCGAGCAGCATGCCGCCGCTCGCGACGGCCGCGCGCAGGATGTAGAACTTGCCCGGGAACCCGACCAGCGGCGGGATCGAGGCGAGGGCCAGCAGGAACATGCTCATCGCGACCGCGAGCCAGGGCCTGCGATAGACGAGGCCACGGTAGGAGGCGATGTCCGCCCCCTCCTCGTTCTGGCCGGACAGCGCAGACACGACCGCGAAGGCGCCGAGGTTCATGAAGGCGTAGGCGACGAGGTAGAACATCCCGGCGCCGATCCCCATCTGGCTGTTCGCGGCGATCGCGACGACCAGGTAACCCGCTTGCGCGATGCCGGAGTACGCGAGCATGCGCTTCATGTTCGTCTGGCGCAGCGCCGCGAGGTTGCCGAAGAGCAGCGTCAGCACGGCGATGAAGGCGATCACGGGCTGCCAGTGGACGAGGCCCGCCGGCAGCGCGACCGTCAGGATGCGCACGAGCGCCCCGAAGGCGGCTGCCTTGGTGCCAACCGACATGAACGCCGTCACCGGCGTCGGGGAGCCCTCGTAGACGTCCGGCACCCACTGGTGGAACGGCACAAGCGCCAGCTTGAAGGCGAGACCGACGATCACGAGGGCCGCGCCGAGCTCGAGGAACAGGGGGTGGACCGTGAAGTTCTGCAAGATCGCCGTCTGGATGCCCGCGAGCGAGACCTGGCCGGTCGCGCCGTAGAGGAACGCGAGGCCGTAGAGGAAGATGCCCGACGAGAAGGCGCCCATCAGAAGATACTTCATGGCGGCTTCCTTCGATGTCGTGCGGTCGCGGCGGAAGCCCGCGAGGACGTAGAGCGGCAGCGACAGCACCTCGAGCCCGAGGAAGATCGAGAGCAGTTCGACGGCCGAGGTCAGCACCATCATGCCGAGCGAGGCCCAGAGCACGAGCGCCACGTAGTCGGCGCCCGGCTCCACCTCGCGCAGTCCCAGAAGGAGTGCCGCGAGGGCGGAGATGAGCACCGCGGCGTCGATCGCCAGCGACAGGTGGTCCGCCACGATCGCTCCCCCGAAGCCGACCTGCACCTTGGCCCAGAGCATCGGCAGGACGGCGATCGAGGCGAGGACGCCGACGATGCCGAGGTAGTTGAGGATCTGCCCGCGCCGTTCCGGCAGGAAGAGCGCCACGAAGAGCGCCAGCACGGACGTCGTGAGAAGGATGATCTCCGGCAGTACGCTCAGGGGGTTGATGACTGGGAAGTTCACTTGCCTGCCACCTCCGTCGTCGCGGTCGTCCTTGCGGCCGACGCCGCACCGACCGAGTGCGTCACGCTTCTGAGCGGCCGCGACACGGCGTTCGGCACCGGGTTTGGATACAGCCCGAGCACGAACATCAGCAAGATGAGCGGCGCGACGAGTGCAATCTGGATGCCGCTGATCTCCGGCCTCTCAGCGGGGCTCGCGTCAGCGGACGGGGGGGTTCCGTGCGCCACCTTCTGGAACAGGCGGATGAAGTACGCGGCCGCCAGGATCACAGAGATCACGGCGATCCAGGCCCAGATCGGCTGGACGAGGTAGACGCCGCTCAGCACGGTGATCTCGCCGGCGAAGCCCTGCAGGCCCGGCAGCCCGAGCGCCGTCAGGACGGCGATCAGGAAGAGGCCCGCGAGAATCGGGCCGCGCGCCTCGAGTCCGCCCATCTCCTGCAGGTCGCGCGTGCCGAGGCGCTCCTCGACGACGCCGAACAGGAGGAAGAGCGCTGCCGCGTAGATCCCGTGGTTCACCATCTGCAGCACCGCGCCCTCGAGCCCTGTGTAGCTGAGCGCCGCGATGCCCAGGAGCACGAGTCCGAGGTGGGAGAGCGAGGAGTATCCGATCACGAGCTTCCCGTCGCGCTGCGCGAGCGCGACGATCGCGCCGTAGAGGATGCTGATCAGCGCCAGCACGCCGAGCACCGGCGCGAAGCGGTGCGCCGCGACCGGCATAAGCGGCAGCGCGATGCGCAAAAACCCGTAGAGCGCCGTCTTCGACAGCACGGCGGAGAGCATCGCCGTTACGGGCGCCGGAGCCTCTGCGTACGCTTCGGGCATCCAGCTGTGGAACGGGAAGGCCGGGATCTTCACGAGGAAGGCGACCGCGAAACCGGCGAAGATCCACATCTGGACGCTCGTCGGCAGCACGAGGTGCTGCAGCGCCGGTATCGAGAAGGTCCAGGCCCCGAACTGCAGGAACGCCTCGTAGCCGAGCGCGACGATCGCGACCAGCATCAGGAGGCTTGGCGCGAGCGAGTAGATGAGGAACTTCAGCGCCGCGCGCGCTCGGCGCGCGCCGCCGTAGCCCGCGATCAGCAGGTAGGCCGGGATGATCATCGCTTCCCAGAAGATATAGAAGACGAAGAGGTCGGCGGCGAGGAACGTTCCGAGGCTGAAGGCCTCGAGCAGCAGGAAGAGGACGTAGTATGTCCGCGCCCTGGACGGCGTCCAGGCGATCGCGACCGTCGTCACGAGCGCCGTGAGGATCGTCAGCACGAGCGACAGCCCGTCGAGTCCGAGCGCCCAGTGCACGCCCCACGCCGCGATCCAGGTCACGCTCGAGAGCGCCCCGTAGGAACCGCCCGCCGCGAACGCGGAGGGGATCAGCGCGAGCGACACCCCGAGCGTCAGCAGCGCGACGGCGAACGCCGTCCCACGCGCCGCACGCTCCGGCAGCAGGAGGAGCAGGAGCGCGCCGGCAACCGGAAGGAAGAACAGCAGCTCTAGCATCTCAGCACCTCCTACTGCACCAGGGTGAGGAAGGCGACCACGCAGACGCCGCCGATCAGCACGGCGAGCCCGTAGCGCCGCAGGTAGCCGCTCTGGAATGGCTCGAGCGCCTCGCCCCAGGCCTTGACGAGCGTTGCGATGCCCATCACGATGCCGTCGACGACGACGCGGTCGAAGAGGTCGGCGAGGATCGCCAGGCGGTCGACCGTCCAGACGAACACCGCGTGGCCGAGCTCATCGATGTAGTACTTGTTGTAGAGCACCTTGTGGATGCCCGAGAGGCCCTGCGGCAGTTCCTCCTGGACCTCTTCGCGGCCGAAGAAGCGCCAGGCGACGTAGACGCCCGCGAGCACGATCACGCTCGTGAGCGCGATCGCGCCCCAGTTCGGGGCGGCCGCGGCCGCCGGCAGGAGGCCGCCCGGGTAGCGGGCGAAGACCGGCTGGAGCCACTGGTCGAAGAGGTTCCAGGCGCCCGGCACGGCGAGGTATCCGCCGAAGAGGGCCCCGATCGCCAGCACGACGAGCGGCACGGTCATGACGGCCGGGGACTCGTGCGGGTGGGCGGTCCCGCGGTACTTGCCGTGGAAGACGAGGTAGAACAGCCGGAAGATGTAGATCGCCGTGAAGAACGCCGTCACGACGCCGACGAGCCATAGCCAGAAGTGGCCGGTCGCGAGCGCCTCTCCGAGGATCGCGTCCTTCGAGAAGAACCCGGAGAAGAGCGGCACGCCGGCGTTCGCCGCGGCGCCGATCAAGAACGTCCAGTAGGTGATCGGCAGGAACTTCTTGAGACCGCCCATCTTGCG
>JAKAPV010000114.1 GCA_021806845.1 Bacillota bacterium
CGATCTAACCCGGCGTTCGGCAAGTACCACCGCACGTTCTGCCTCGTCTGCGAGGCACCGGTCGACGGGCCCCCGCCGCAGCTCGCCTGTCCGCGGGACCCCAGGCATCGCGTGGTTCCCGGCGTGCTGGACCGCGCGAAGGCGATGCAGCGGGCGGTCTCGCGGCGGCACTACCCGGAATACCGGTACCAGCTGCCGCTCGGGCTGCTGCCGGGTTTCGGGCCGGCGGCGCGCCGGCTGATCGCAGAGCACTTCGAGACAGAGCACAGGGCACTGCACGAGGCGAGTGAAGCAGCCTTACGCGCGGCGCTCGGCGCCGTGCGCACAGACGCGATCTTGGCGATGCGGCGGGGCGCCCTGCCGGCAACCCCAGGCGCGGGAGGCCGCTGGGGGCGCTTCGCCGTGCCGCACGGCCCGAGCTAGGAATGCCGGCTTCTTAGAGGCTGCGCAGGAGTTCCGCCAGCGACGACGGAATCTTCGTCCGCCAGCCGCTTCCCATCGCCTGGAACGCGAAGGCATCCTCGTCGCGGAGGTTGTCATCCGCCGTATGTGCAGTACAGTGCCGGAGCCCGGGGCCGTTGGGACCCGGGCTCCGGGCTGACAGTGCATGTCCGAGCGGTCAGCGCGGGCCGGGGGTGCGCCGCGTCGCTGCGACGACTTCGTTGCCGCCGCGGCGCAGTGCGCGGTACATCGCGTCGTCGGCGGCTGCCAGAAGGTCCGGAAGGTATTGACCGTCGTCCGGCAGTGACGCCACTCCGACGGAGATGCTGAGCTGTCCGATAGGTTGCGCCGTGCGCGCGAGATCCGCGCGGATCCTCTCCGCGACGAGAAGTGCGCCGACCTTCGCCGTCTCCGGAAGCACGAGCATGTATTCCCCGCCGTCGCGGCGGCCGGCGACGTCTTCCGTGCGGCACGTCTGGTGCAGGAGCCGCGCCACCGTACGCAGGGCCTCCTCGGAAACCTGCCTGCCCTGGCGGTGCAGATCTGCGAACTGGTCGAGATGGATGGTGAGCAGGGATACGGCCTTGGTGTGGCGCGTCGCACGGGCGAACTCGCGCTCGGCGGCGTCGAAGAGCGCGCGCTGGTTGCTGAGGCCGGTGAGCTGGTCGGTCAATGCGAGGCGCTGGATCTCGACATCGTGCCGGGCGCGCTCGACGGTGAAGGAGACCAGCATGGCGAAGGCTTCGAGGACACTGCGCACCGCGTCGGGGAAGGCGTCGGGCTCGGGACTCCCCACATCCAGCACGCCGAGGACCGTGCCGTCGAGGGAGAGCGGCAACGCCAGCTCCGAGCGCAGCGGGTACTGGGGCGCGTTGCCCTCGATATCCCTCGCGTAGTAAGGCGTCGCCGACTCGAGCACGCGGCCGACCACGAGTCCTTGATCCGACGAGAGCAGGCTTCCGTCCGCCGCGCCATAGCCGCGGTGGGCGGCAAGCTGCATCTGCCCAGCGGATGGTTCGGAAAGCAGGATGGCGCAGGAGGGGTAGCCGAAGCGCCGTTGGATCTCCGCGACGACCGCGTCCAGCGCTGTCGGCAGGTCCTCCGCGCGCAGCACGGATCCTGCCATCCGGGCGAAAGACATCAGGAGCTCTCCGCCCGGCAGGAGGAGCGGCGCGGACTCGCCAGCAGCCGTTTCCGGCACATCCTGGGGCACGCTGCGCACCGGAGTGCGTTCAGCCTCCGGCAGCCGCTCCAACGCTTCGACGACCGAGGGGTCGAACTGGCTGCCACGGTTGCGCTGGATCTCCGCGAGCGCCTCTGCGGTCGACATCGCGCGGCGGTAGGGCCGGTCGTTCGTCATCGCGTCGTAGGCGTCCGCCACGGCAAAGATGCGTGCCAAGAGGGGGATTTCGTCGCCCTTCAGGCCCATGGGGTAGCCTTTGCCGTCGTAGCGCTCGTGGTGGAAGCGCACGACGTCCAGTGACCGTGAGAGGAACAGAAGGCGCTGCAGGAGTGCGTAGCCCTGTTCGGGATGGCGCTGCATCAGCTTCCATTCGTCCGGCGACAGCGGTCCGGGCTTGCGCAGGACCGCGTCCGGGACCCCGATCTTGCCGAGGTCGTGCACGTACGCCCCCCACTCGAGGTGCATGAGTTCCTCCTGGCTGAGCCCGAGCTGACGCCCAAGCGAGACGGCGAGGCTGACCACCCGCTCGGTGTGGCCCATCGTCTCCTCGTCGCGGAGTTCCAAGGCGTCCCCGAGCACCGCCAGCGTGGCGCCGTACGTCTCGCTGAGCTGGCGCGTCTGCGCCGCCGCCTGCTCGTGCAGGGCCGCGAGGTCGCGCACCTGGCGCCGGGTGGCGGTCAGGAGATGCGTGCGGTCGAACGCCAGGGCGCTCTGGTCCGCGGCGAGCGAGAGGAAGCGCACATCGCGCTCCGTGAAGCGTACGGGATCCTGCGTGCCGGCGATCAGGAGTCCGACCAGCTTGCCGGCGACGGCCATCGGCACGGCGGCGACCGCCCGCATTCCCGCCTGCCTTGCGAGGTCTGGGACGCTCGCGTCCCGCAAAACCGCAGCCTTCAGGTCGCGGGCGGCGGCGGCGAGCGGATCGGCGCGATCGTCGACGGGGATGCGATAGCGCCCGGACCGGTCCCCGAGGCCGGTGGACGCGCGCAAGACCAGGGTGCGCGACGGCGGCTCGAAGGTGAGCACCCCGATCAGCGGGGAGGGGAAGGTCTCCGAGAGGATGCGCACGGTCTCTATCGCGATCTGCCCCACATCCAGGAGGCCGAGCAGTTTGGACGTCAGCGCTAGCATGGCGGCCTGTTCGGTCGCCTCGCGGTCCTGGTCGTCGGCAGAGCCCGGGCGCTTGAGCCTGAGCCCGATCATGCGGCCCGCCGCTTCGAGCACCGCGGACTGCGCGCTGGTCAGCTGCTCCTCGCGCGGCACGGCGATGTTCAGCAAGCCCAGCACCTGATCGCCGTCCCTGAGGACGGCCGTCGCGTGGTGCCGGAGTCCCGCATTGTCGCCGCTGGCAAGTTCCAGGCGATCGCAGGTGATGATGCGCGGCGCCTCGAGGCCGCCACGGAGCTGCATGCTCTGGCAGCGACAGGGTGTCCAGCGCAGGGCAGAAAAGTCGTTTGCGGAAAGTGCGGGCGGGAGGCCCCGAACCGCGGCCAGCTCCTGCCCTCCGCTCGCGGTGTGGAGCGTGATCCAGCCCGTATTGGTGGAGAAAAGGCGGCATAGCACTTCAAGGGCTCCGTTGAGGACGGCCGCCTGACCGGTGGACCGGCCAAGCTGCTCCGATAGGGCTAGCAGCGTTTCCAGCGCGGCCTGTGGCGCAGCGGACTCCGGGCCCAACGCTTCGGGAATTGCGGCTCACCTCATTGCTTTGCTGCGGACCCTGCCCGGCGCGAAGTACCGGGCAGGTCGGTGCACGCCGGGGGCGTAGAGGAAACCGCGGCCGGCTCCAGGCAAGGAAGCAATGGCAGCCAAGGGTACCAAATCACGCCCTCTTTCGCCAATTTTCGCCGCGACTCCTGCACACCGGAACGCAGCAGGTGGACATATCCTGGAGATTTGGCCATAGCCTCTTCGATGGAGGGGAAGCCTTGCACCCGCTCAGGTCCTACTTCGAAGTCGCGCGCTCGCGGGTCATGCGCCGGATGGGCTGGTACGCCGCCGCGACTGCGTGGCTCGCGCTGACCATCGCGTTCGGCGCCTATGCGGCCGGACAGATGAGCGCTCTGCAGCACGCCGACCTCTTGGCCTATCTCGGCGGCTTTTTGACGAGCCTGCATGGAGGACTGCCACCTGGTCCGCAGCTCATGCGCGCCGCCATCTTCGGCGACGGCCGCCTCGTCCTGCTCGGATGGCTGCTCGCGCTCAGCCTCATCGGTGTCTTCCTCAGCTGGATCTCCCTGGGCGTCAAAGGGTTTGCGGTGGGGTTCAGCGGCGCGTTCCTGCTGTCGGAGCTCGGCGGGCGCGGATTCGCACTGCTCGTGCTGGGCGTGCTGCCGCCGGCGCTGATCGTCCTTCCGAGCCTCATGCTGCTCTGCGAGGCAGCGATGACCTACGTCGCGGAATTCTATCACGCGCGCTGGCGCGGACCCGCCATCGCGCAGGCGCTCGTGCGCTTCGCCGGGGCCGGCGGACTCTCGCTCGCGGGCATCGTCCTTGCGGCCATCGTCGAAGCGTACATCAGCCCCCTTGCCCTGCACCTCCTCTGGCCGTATGTTGGGAGTTGAGCGGACAAGGAAGGAAGTGCACCTCCGTGATCATCGGGCTTCTCAAGGAGATCAAGGCGGATGAGAACCGCGTTGGTCTCACTCCTGCCGGCGTGCGGATCCTCGCAGGCGCAGGCCACAAGGTCATCGTCGAGCAGGGAGCCGGAGTCGGGTCGGGTTTCCCCGACAGCGAATACGCTGAGTTCGGTGCCCGCATCGAGGCTGACAAGCGGCGCATCGCACAAGAGGCAGACATCATCGTCAAGGTGAAGGAGCCGCTGCCGGAGGAGTACGACATCTTCCGCAGCGGCCAACTCCTGTATACGTACCTGCACCTCGCCCCGGCGCGCGAGCTCACCGAGGCTCTCTTGCGGCAGGGCGTCATCGGCATCGCCTACGAGACGGTACAGCTGGCTGACGGTTCGCTTCCCCTCCTGACGCCGATGAGCGAGGTCGCCGGCAGGATGGCGACCCAGATCGGCGCGCACTGCCTGGAGAAGGCGCACGGCGGCAGCGGCGTGCTGCTCGGCGGCGTGCCGGGCGTGCTGCCCGCCCATGTGGTCGTGCTGGGAGGCGGCACGGTGGGCCAGAACGCCGCCCAGATCGCGATCGGCATGGGAGCGCGCGTCACCGTGCTCGACCTCTCCGCCGCGCGGCTGCGCTACCTCGACGATCTCTACCGCGGACGCCTGCAGACCCTGATCTCGAACGAGCACAACATCGCGGAGCAGGTTGCTGACGCCGATCTCCTGATCGGCGCCGTGCTGATCCCTGGAGCCCGGGCGCCGAAGCTCGTATCGCAGCAGATGGTGCAGTCGATGCGCCAGGGATCCGTCATCGTCGACGTCGCCATCGACCAGGGCGGCTCGATCGAGACGATCGACCGGATCACCACGCACTCGAACCCGACCTACGAGCGTTACGGCGTGCTGCACTACTCGGTCGCCAACATGCCGGGCGCGGTCCCCCGCACCTCGACGCTGGCGCTCACAAACGTCACGCTCCCGTACCTGCTCAAGATCGCGAACCTCGGCCTCAAGGAGGCCGTGCGCCAGGATCCCGCGCTGTTGCGCGGCGTCAACACCTACGAGGGCAAGCTCACCTACGAGGCCGTCGGTCGCGCCCACAACATCGAAACGACGCCGATCGCGTCGATCCTCGGCTTCTGATTTCGGCGATCGCCGCATACACATCGCTTGAGGGCCTCGGCCCGCGATGTGCGCCCACAGGACCCTGGCGGCCGGCACCAGGCCGTTCGCCGGGGCCTTTCGGCGCTGCTGTATAGAAGGACCAATTCCGGAACATCCTACGCGCAGAAGGCGATAAGCGGCGGGGGAGGCAAGGCCTGTGAGCGACTGGATCGCGGACTTCATCAACTACCTGAGCGTGGAGCGCGGACTTGCGCTCAACACACTCGAGTCGTATGGCCGCGACCTTCGCCAGTACGCGGAGTACCTCGGCGCGCAGGATTACCCCTCGCTCGATGCGGTGTCCCGGGAGACGATCGTCGGGTACCTCCTGCACCTGCAGGAGGAGGGCAAGGCCACAGCGACCATCGCGCGGCGTCTAGCCGCGCTGAAGGCGTTCTACCAGTATCTCGTTCGCGAGCGGCTGATGGCCGAAGATCCGACGACCAACCTCGAGTCCCCCAAACTCGAGCGGCGTCTGCCGCGCGTGCTCTCCGTCGGAGAGGTAGAGCGCATGCTCCGCCAGCCGGATCCGCACCATCCCTCGGGCATGCGTGACCGCGCGATGCTCGAGCTTTTGTACGCAACGGGCATCCGGGTGTCTGAGCTCGTCTCGCTCAACCTCGGCGACGTCAACCTCGAACAGGCGTACCTGCGTTGCATTGGGAAGGGGCAGAAGGAGCGGCTCGTGCCGATCGGCTCCTTCGCGCTCGAGAGCCTGCGCCAGTATCTCGCCCACGCGCGCGGCCGGCTCGTGCGCAGTTCGCAGGAGCAGTGCCTGTTCGTCAACCACCATGGCCACCGCCTGACGCGGCAGGGATTCTGGAAGATCGTCAAGCGCTATTCGCAAGAGGCACAGATCGACCGCTCGATCACGCCGCACACGCTGCGGCATTCCTTTGCGACGCACCTTTTGGAGAACGGTGCGGACCTGCGCGCAGTGCAGGAGATGCTCGGCCACGCCGACATCTCGACGACCCAGATCTATACGCACCTTACCCGCACCCGCCTCAAGGAGGTCTATACCCGCTCCCACCCGCGCGCCTAAGACGCGCGCATTACTCGCAGGCTCGCGAGGCGGACATGCTAGCGCCGAGGAGGTAATGCCCCCGTGCGCAGATTCGCAGTCCTCGCGAGCCTACTTGTGTTGCTCGCCGGTACCTTCGTCCATGCCGCGGCGGCCGCGCCGGCCGCGAGCGGCCCTGCCGCGCCACCCCAGATCGATGTCGCGGCGCCGTCCGCGGTGCTGGTCGAAGCGTCGACCGGTCAGACGATCTACGCGAAGAACGCGCAGCAGGAGCGGCCGCCGGCATCGATGACGAAGGTGATGACGCTCCACCTGGCGCTCAAGGCCGTAGCCGCCCACCGCGTCCGCCTCACGGATCCCGTGTCTATCAGTGAGAACGCCTACCGGCTCGGCGGATCCCAAATCTGGCTCGAGCCCGGAGAGACGATCGCCTTCGGGCAGCTCCTGCGGGCGATCGCGATCGGTTCCGCGAACGACGCCTGCGTCGCAATCGCCGAACACCTCGCCGGCTCGGAAGCCGCGTTCGTCGCACAGATGAACGCGGAGGCACAGCGCCTCGGCATGAAGCACACGCACTATGCGAACAGCCACGGCCTCGACGCGGACGGCCATTACACGACGGCGGCGGACCTGGCGACCCTCGCGCGCGTTGTCGTCAACGACCCGGGTCTGCTGCAGCTCACCTCGCAGCGCGAGGACCGCACCATCCGGGACGGCAAAGGCGGGCATCTCTGGCTCGTCAATACGAACCGCCTGATCGGGAAGGTGCCGGGCCTCGACGGCCTCAAAACCGGCTACACCAGCCGGGCCGGCTACTGCCTCACGGCCACCGCGGAACGGCAGGGCCTGCGGCTGATCGCCGTCGCGATGGGTGCCCCGACGTCCAAGCAGCGCTTTGCGGACATCTCCACGCTGCTGCAGACCGGCTTCTCGAACTACGAGGCGGTGTTGCTGGCGAAGGCGGGCCAGCCGCTCGGCAGCGTCAATGTGCTGCGCGGCACCGCGACGCGGGTCCCCGTCGTCGTGGGGAGCGATGTCCGCGCGGTGCATCCCCGCGGCGAGCAGCTGACGGTGAAGCTGCAGCCGCAGCTCCCGGCGCAGCTGCGCGCGCCGATCCGGCGCGGGCAGGCGATCGGCGAGGCGCGGGTCATGGCGGGCGGCCGGCAGATCGCGGCCGTGCCCCTCGTCGCCAGCGCATGCGTGCACGAGGCCACCTGGATCGGTATCTTCACCGGCATGCTGCGCAGCGTCGTGCGGTTCTGACCCCATAAGCGCCATTCGGAGCGCCGCCCCGCCGGGCCAGTTTCCCGGCGGGGCGGCTTCTTGTCGTCGCGGACCGACGCGGGGCGCGCGCTTGCGTCCGCATTCGCCGCCGTCCGCCCCGCGCTGTCGATCCCTGTCAGGAGGACTGGTCCTGCCGCTGGGCGAAAGCCGCGGGGGAAGATGGAAGGGGCAGGGAGAGTTGCAGATCACGGTCAAGCTGCAGGGACGAACCGCGATGGCCGCGCTCGCCGGCGAATTCGACCTCACGGCCGCCGCGAGTGTTCGCCAGGAACTGGACGGGCTCATCGACGGCGGCCACCGGCGCCTCGTGGTGGACCTCAAGAAGGTCCCGTTCATCGATTCCTCGGGGCTGGGGGTGCTGCTCGGCCGCTATCGCCGCCTGAGCGAACTCGGCGGCGAGATGTTCATCGTCGGCGCCCGGCCGACGGTGCGTACCGTGCTCGAGATGAGCGGAGTGCCGCAGGTCGTCCGCGTGCTCCGCTCCGAGAGCGAGGTGCCGCGCTGATGGCGAACCACTTCGAGCTGCACTGCCCCAGCCGGGCAGAGAACGTCGGGCTGTGCAGGGTGTCGGCCGCGACGTTCGCCGCCAATGCGGGCTTCACCGTTGCCGAGATCGAGGAGATCAAGGTGGCGGTGTCCGAGGCGGTTTCGAACGTGGTGGTGCACGCGTACCCGAACGCCGAGGGTGCGATGGTGCTGCGCTGCGAGGAGATGGAAGACGGCATCCAGATCAGCGTCAGCGACCAGGGTGTCGGCATCGAGGACATCGCCCAGGCACGCCAGGCGTCCTTCAGCACCGATCCGGAGCGGATGGGCCTCGGGTTTGTGTTCATGGAGTCGTTTTCCGACGAGTTTGCCGTCGAGTCCACTCCGGGGCGGGGCACCCGGGTCGAGATGCGCAAGCGCCGGGAGGCCCCAGCGGAGGCGAGCTGATGGCGTCCTCAGCCGACCGGCTGCACCGGGAGCAGATGGAGCTGCTCCGGCGCGTCCGCGCCGGGGAAGCGGCGGCGCGCGAACAGCTCATCGCGCAGAATTCGCGTCTCGTATGGTCGATCGTGACGCGCTTCACCGGGCGCGGGGTGGAACCGGAGGACCTCTTTCAGATCGGATCGATCGGCCTGTGGCGCGCCTGCGAGCGGTTTGACGAATCGTACGGCGTGCGCTTTTCGACCTACGCCGTCCCGCTGATCATCGGCGAGATCCGGCGCTACCTGCGCGACTACGGCCAGATCAAGGTCAGCAGGCGGATTCGCGAGCGCGCGGCACAGCTGCGGCGGGTCGCGGAGACGCTGCAGGCCCAGAGCGGGCGCGAGCCGACGCCGAAGGACATCGCGCAAGAGGCGGGCGTGCCCGTTGACGAGGTCCTGGAGGCGCTCGAGGCGACGCAGTCCGTCCACTCCCTCGA
>JAKAPV010000115.1 GCA_021806845.1 Bacillota bacterium
TCTGCCCGACGGAGCGCCTCGGCAACCCGGACACCATCCTCGCCAAGGCCTGGGACAACCGCTATGGCTGCGCCGTCGTGATCGACGTGCTGCGCGGTCTCGCCGGCGCGGCCCACCCGAACGTCGTCTACGGCGTCGCGACGGTGCAGGAGGAGGTCGGCCTGCGCGGCGCGCGCACCGCAGCGCAGACGGTGCAGCCCGACGTGGCCTTCTCCCTGGACGTCGGCATCGCCGGGGACGTGCCCGGCGTCGAAGACCACGAGGCGACGAGCGAACTCGGCAAGGGCCCGACGGTGCTGCTCTACGACGGGTCGATGATTCCGAACCAGGGCCTTCGCCACTATGTGCTCGATGTGGCGAAGCAGCAGGGCATCCCCGTCCAGCACGACATGATCGCGCGCGGTGGCACCGACGGCGGACAGATCCACGTTTCGGGCTCCGGTGTCCCCACGGTCGTGATCGGCGTCCCGACCCGCTACATCCACAGTGCGGCCGCGGTGTTCAGCCTCGAGGACTACAAAAGCGCGGTGAAGCTCGTCTCCGCGCTCGTCCAGGGACTCGACCGGCCGACCGTCGACGCGTTCACCAAGTAGGGCAAAGGTGGTCTCCCCGCTGCAGAAGGTCGTTCGGACATGCGACGCATGGCCATCAGGGGAGTATGCTAGAGGCGTGGGCCGGACAGGGGATCCGAAGGCGTCTAGGGACCGCACACCAAACGCGCGAGGAGGATACGGATCGCCGTGTGGGTCGCAGTCTATGTGACAGGACGCAAATCGGAGGCGGAACGCATACGGTCACGGCTCGTCGCGGAGGGGTTCCTCGCGGAGCTGCGCGGGGAAGGCCCTTATGAGGTCGTCGTGCCAAAAGGCGAGGCCATCGAGGCACAGGAGGTTCTCCAGCGCCTCTGACGCAGGCATGCGCAGCGCCGGGCCACGCGGCCCGGCGCTCTCTTTGTTGCGGGAGCGGGACTTCAGATGGTGGTGCGCTTCAGGGATTTCGCAAATTTCTCCAAATACCCGAGGGACTCGCTCGGCGTCCCCACGAGCACCACTGCGAGCCGGCTGGTCACCATCTTGCCGCCGATCTTCATCGAGAATTTCGGTCCAAAGAGCGTGATCACGGGGTAGGACCCGTCCGTGGCTGACGTCTCCCAGAGGGAGCCTCCAGTCTCGACCCGCCTGCCGAGTTGCGTGATTTCGGCCCCGTATTCGGTGATCATGACCATGTCCTTGCGGTGCGGACGCGTGCAGTAGACGGTCACTTGCCATGGAGAGTATTGGGGCAGCGCGGAAGGAGATGTCGGCGAGGCAGCTGCCCGGGCGGGCGGCTGATAGCGGATTGGACATGCATAGTCGGCCGGCGACGGCAGGTAGACCGGCATGGGCAGATGCGAGATCCTCCGCCCGGTGGCGGCGTTGCGGACGTCCCGCGATGCGGTGGCCGCACCGCAGCCGGTCAGGAGGAGCAGCGCGGAGAGGGCGCACAGTAAAACTCTTTTCATGGCTGGGCGTGGTGTTCTTGCCATGGTGCTCCAGATCCTGCTGGTCGCGGCCGTCCCTTCAGAGATCGCGGAGCCAGGCGCTAGCGGGCAGGTGCAGCGCGAGTGCTCGCCTGAGGAAGTTCCGCTCCTCCGGACTGAGGCGCGTCGCGTGATACGCGAAATCCGCCTCGTCTTTCGGCCGGGGATCTCGCGCCTTGTACAGGAGCTGCCAGTGCGGGGCCACATAGGGGATTCCCTTTGGCGAGAGGCGCAGAAACTCGGCCATCGGCAGCCGGATGCGGCGATCGCGGCGGAAGACCACCTCGTCGCCCTCTCGCTCCTCGAGCAGCACCTCGAGGTGCGCCATGCCGCGATCGAGGTGCAGTTCGTGGCGGGGAGGCGCCGCGTCGCCAGACGAGCGCAGCGGCGCGAGCCCGCCGCCCTCGGGGCTGGCGACCCGCGCCCGCCAGTCCGAGAGGTGGCGCAAGAGCTCGGGGAGATCGCTGTGGAAGGCCGAGATCTCGACGTCGGCGTGCGGGCGCGTCAGCTCGCCGGCGGCGAGATCGAGCGCCCAGCCGCCCGCGACGCCCCAGGGACGGGGAAATCCCCGCAGGGGGGCAAGCGTCGCGCGAAGCGCTGCGTTCGGGACCTCGCGCATCGCTACGACCAGGCGAAGCCGAGCCCGACCCGTCCGCGCTGCGCGTCCCCAAGGCCTGCGGGGATCGGCGGCGCGTTGCCGCCCTCGAAGATCACGGAGACATGGCCGAACTGCGGGTCGAAGGCGATGCCCGCCGCACCGACAGACTCGGCCGCCGCCCAAACGGATGCCAAGGCGGGAGCGGCCGCGACGAGCGCCTCCCGCGTGCGGGCTGCGCGCACCGCAAGCCGTGGGTCTTCCGGGCTCTCCCAGGTCGCAGCGCTATGCGGCTGCACGGAAAGCAGCCAGGCGCCGAGCAGTGCGCCGGGCGCTCCCTGCGGATCCCAGCCGAGCCGCAAATCGGCCGCCCAGTCGGCGAGGTCGTCGCGCGAGGGCTCGTAACCGCCCGCCCGTGCAGCGGCGACGGCGCCCAGCAGCAGGGTGGAGCGTGCGGCGAACAGGCGGCGCGGCAGAGGACAGTGCAGCGTCGCGCGCAGAGATCCCTCCCAGCCGCGCCGGCGCAGGTAGTAGGCGGCGCCCTCCGCGGCTTCGCGCGAACCTTGCGACGCCCAGGCGCCGCTAGGGCCGGCGGACGGCTGCACGCGCACATGAATGTCGGCTTGCGCGAAGACGGGGACACCGATCCGGTCTTGGGTGGGCGGAAGGAGGAATCCCCACGGCGCGAAGCCGTGGGCGTGGCCGACGGTGAATTGGGGCGTCAAGAGATCACGCACCTTCGCAGGACATGTTGATAGCATAGCGAAACGTGGCAGCGCAGCCAAACGCTGCGCACGCCAACACCGTGCAACGCGTTCTCGTCGCATGGTATAGTGGAGCGAGACGCGCCGAAGTGGCGGAATGGCAGACGCGCCGCACTCAAAATGCGGTGGGCATCGCCC
The DNA here is from genome assembly GCA_021806845.1 of Bacillota bacterium. Classification (GTDB taxonomy): domain Bacteria; phylum Bacillota; class Sulfobacillia; order JAJZYS01; family JAJYTV01; genus JAJYTV01. Next base: position 3,017 of record JAKAPV010000115.1, read on the forward strand.
GTGTGGGTTCGAGTCCCACCTTCGGTACCAATTTTGCGCTGTCGGCGGCGGAGGGGACGGCCCCTCCGCCGTATTGTGCCGCAGAGTCTGCAAGGACCGAACCGGATGCGGCGAAAGGAGCTGCTGCTCTTGGCGGACCGCCTGCTCGCGATCGACGGAATGAGCCTTTTGAACCGCGCGTACCACGCGCTGCCGCCGCTCACGGCCGCCGACGGAACGCCGACGGGCGCCGTCTACGGCTTTTTGCTGACGTTTTTCAAATGGCACGACGCGTACAAGCCGACGCACGTGGCGATCGCGTTCGACCGGCCCGGCGGGACGTTCCGCCACCAGCAGTTCGAGCGCTACAAGGCGCACCGCAAGGAGGCCGATCCAGACCTCCTGCGCCAGTTTCCGCTGGCGGAGGAAGTCTTCACGGCCATGGGCCTGCGCGTCATCGGCATACCGGGCTACGAGGCCGATGATGTGCTCGGCACGATCGCGACGCGTTTTCAACGCGACGTCCCCGTAACCGTCATCTCCGGAGACCGCGACCTCCTGCAGCTGGTCGGGGGCGGCTGTGAGATCGTGCTGATGCGCGCGCTCGACCGCACGAAGCGCTACGACCCTTCCGGGGTGCTGGAGGACTACGGCATCACGCCCCAGCAGGTCCCGGACTGGAAGGGCCTCATGGGCGATGCGTCCGACGGCATACCGGGAGTGCCAGGGATCGGCGAGAAGACCGCCGTGCGCCTCCTGCAGATCGCGCCGACGCTCGAGGCGCTGCTCGAGGACCCGGAGAAAGTCACGCCGCCGCGCATCCGCGACCTCCTGATCCAGAACCGCGAACAGGCGCTCTTCTCGAAGCAGCTTGCGACGATCGCGTGCGACGTCGACCTCGGCGTCGACCTCGGGGGCCTCTCGTGGTCGCCCGCGGCCGTGACCGAGGAGGCGCGCGCGCGCATGCAGGAGCTCGGCTTCCGCGGACTGATCGCGCGGCTGCCGCAGGCGCCTGTGCAGGCGCCTGCGGTTACGGAGTCGAAGCCGCTCGCGGAGGAGTACGACGGCGGAGAGTCGGTCGCGATCGCGATCGGCGAGGACGGTGCCGCGCTGAGCGACGGAGCGGGACGGGCCGTCCTCGTCGGATGGGACGACCAGCGCCTTGCGGACGGCCTGCGCGGGCGGGTTTTGGTCCACGGTCTCAAGCGCCTCCTGCACGCCCTCGACCGGCACGGCCTGCCGCAGCCCGAATCGGCCTTCGACACCCAGCTCGCCGGTTATCTCGTGAACCCGCAGTTCGGCATGCACGAGGCGACCGAGCTCCTGGCTGCGCTGTTCGGGGAGCCGTCGCCCGAAGGCGAGGCGCCGCAGGCGCGCGCGGCCGCCACATACCGCCTCTCGCAGCTTCTGCCGGACGAACTCGCGCGCCACGGCCTCTCCGCCCTGTACGAGGAGATCGAGGCGCCGCTGGTGCCCGTCCTCTACCGCATGGAGAAGCACGGCGTCCGGGTTGACCGCGACGCCTTGACGCGGTACGGCAAAGACCTCAAGGACGCGCTCGACCGGATCCAGACGGAAGTGCACGCGCTCGCGGGATACGAGTTCAACCTCAACTCGACGCCGCAGCTGCGCGACCTCCTCTTCGGCAAGCTGCAGATGCCGGTGCTGAAGCGCACGAAAACGGGCCCCTCGACGGACGCCGAGGTGCTCGAGCAGCTTGCCGCGATGCACCCGCTCGTGCAGATGATCCTCGACCATCGCCAGTTGCAAAAACTGCTCGGAACCTATGTGGAGGGCCTCCTGCCGCTGATCGAGGAGGAGACCTCCCGCGTGCACACGACCTACCAGCAGACCCTGACCGCGACGGGGCGCCTCTCGAGCAACGACCCGAACCTGCAGAACATCCCGGTGCGCTTCGAGCTTGGACGCAAAGTCCGGCGCGCCTTCATGCCGTCACGCGAGGGCATGCTCTTCCTCGCGGCGGACTACTCGCAGATCGAGCTGCGCATCCTCGCGCACCTCTCTGGCGACGAGACGCTGATCGACGCGTTCGTCCAGGAGGAGGACGTGCACCGCCGCACCGCGGCGGAGGTCTTCTCCGTGCCCCTTGCGGAGGTGACTTCTGACCAGCGCCGGCAGGCGAAGGCGGTCAACTTCGGCATCGTCTACGGCATCTCCGACTTCGGCCTCGCGCGCGACACGGGCGTCAGCCGCGGGGAGGCCGCCGAGTTCATCCGGCGCTATTTCGCGCGCTACCGGCGGGTCAAGGAGTACCTGGACGCGACGGTGGAGCGCGCGCGCGAAGTCGGTTACGTGGCGACGATGTTCGGGCGGCGGCGCTACCTGCCGGACATCCGCAGCCGCAACCACAACCAGCGCAGCTTTGCCGAGCGCACCGCCATGAATACGCCGATCCAGGGCACGGCCGCGGACCTCATAAAGCGGGCGATGGTGCGTATCGCGGGCGATGGGGCCAAGCTCCCTGAAGGAGCTGAGCTGCTGCTGCAGGTCCACGACGAACTGATCTTCGAGGTGCCGCGCGACCGCGCCAGAGAGCTTGGGCCGATCGTGCGCGCAGGCATGGAGGGCGCGGCCGACCTGAGTGTGCCGCTGCGCGTCGACCTCAAGTCCGGGTCGAACTGGTACGACGTCGAGGCACTCGAGCATGCCTGAACTGCCCGAGGTGGAGACGGTCCGGCGCACGCTGCTCGAAGGCGGCCTTGCGGGCCGTACGATCCGCCGCGCGACGGTCGCACACGCGGACGCCGTGCGGTACCCGTCGGCGGATGCCTTTGCCGCAGGCCTCGCGGGCCGGGAGATCACCGGGGTGGGGCGGCGCGGCAAGTACCTCCTGATCGGTCTTGCCGACGGCATGGTGCTCGTCGCGCATCTGCGCATGACCGGGCGGCTCTGGCTGAGCGACGCGGACGCGGAAGCGCTGCCGCACACCCACGTCGTGCTGGACCTGGACGACGGGCGGCAGCTGCGCTTTCGCGACGTCCGCAGGTTCGGCGGCTTTCACCTGCTGGCGGACGCAGGCGATTCGGCAGCGCCCCAAGGACTGCGTGAACTGGGACCTGAGCCGCAGGACCTGACGGCCCGCGACCTGGCGTCGGCTTGCCGCCGCCATCCGAAGGTCAGCATCAAGGGCCTTCTGCTCGACCAGCGCGCCGTCGCGGGACTCGGCAACATCTATGTCGACGAAGCACTCCATCGCGCCCGGGTGCACCCGCTGTCGACTTGTGCTAGCCTCAGCGCGAAGGCACGCGGCGCAGTTGTCCGAGCCGTCCAGGAGGTGCTCGCGGAAGCGCTGGCGAACCGCGGGACGACGTTCCTGGACTTCCGGGACGGCACAGGGGAGCCGGGCGCCTTTCAGGAGTTCCTGCGCGTGTATCGCCGCGAGGGCTTGCCGTGCCGCACCTGCGGCGCGCCGATCGCGAAGCTCCGCGTCGCGGGGCGCGGCACCCACTACTGTCCCACATGCCAGAAGGGAGACGGATCGCCATCCAGTACTGCACGTTCGCGTACGACGACGAGAAGCAGGCCCGCGAGGACTTCGAGCGCCTCGAGGCCCGCAAGGTAACGGGCGAGATCGCCCTGCGCCGCCACGAGGGACGCTGGTTCCTGGAGATCGGCTCGGAAAAGGAGCTGCCCGACTCGTTCCTCGCCAAGTTCACCGGCGAACGCTTGTAGAGGCGACCGCCGCATGCGTGTGATCGGTCTGACGGGCGGCATCGCGACGGGCAAGAGCACCGTCGCGGAGATCCTGCGCGAGCTCGGCGCGAACGTCGTCGATGCGGATGCCGTGGCGCACGAGGTGACGGCACCCGGAACTACCGCGCTCCAGGAGATCGCGGAGCGCCTGGGCGCCGAGTTTGTGCGCGAGGACGGCTCTCTCGACCGCGCGCGCCTCGCAAAAGTGGTGTTCGGGGATGCACACCGCCGCGAAGTCCTCAACGGGATCGTGCACCCGCGCGTGCGCGCCGCGATGCTCGAGCGCTGCCGCCAGCTCGCCCAAGAAGGTGTCGCCGTGGCGATACTGGATGTACCGCTGCTGCTCGAAGCGGAGGGCCGCTATCCGGTGGATGAGATCTGGGTCGTCTATGCTACGGAGAATTTGCAACTGACGCGCCTCATGCAGCGCAACGGCCTTTCAGAGGCCGACGCGCGCGCGAGAATCGCTGCCCAGATGCCAATTGAGGAAAAACGCCGCCTGGCGGATGTCGTCATCGAAAACACCGGCAATCTGAAGTTCCTGCGCGCACAGGTGGAACGGGAATTCCGAAGGCTGCTGGGGAGGTAGGCGCTGTGCGCCGGCGTCAGATCTGGCTTGCAGGCATGGCCATGAGCGCGCTCCTGGTGCCGTGGCTAGGGAATGTCGTCTGCCCGTGGCCATACCAGTCCACATTCCTCGCAGCCGGAAGCACGTATGACGTGTCGCCGTACGTGCTGGCTGCGGTCGCCCGTGCCGAGAGCCACTTCGATCCGGCTGCGCGTTCGAGGCGAGGCGCGGTCGGCGTCATGCAGCTCTTGCCGGGAACTGCCGCGTATTTGACGGACAAAAATGAATCTCAGGTCGTGACGCTGCTCGAACAGCCCGGCTTCAGCATCGACGTCGGTGCGAAGTACCTTGCGCAGCTGCGGGGCGAATTCCAAAGCATGACGGCCGCGATCGCCGCGTACAACGGCGGCGATGCGACCGTCAGGTCCTGGATCGCATCCGGAGTCTGGCGTCCCGGCGAATCGCCAAAGCGCATACCGTTTCCGGAGACGGCCGCGTTTGTCGAACGCGTACGGCGATATGCGCGATGGTACGCGTTTTTGTATCCAGGCCGGGACCACGTTGGCAAGTGAGTTGCGCGCTGGCGCGATTGCCGCAGATCACGCTTGAGCCGACGCAGGGCATGTGCTATCATAGCCGTTGCCGCCGAAGTGGTGGAACTGGCAGACACGCGGTGTTCAGGGCGCCGTGAGCGAATGCTCGTGCGGGTTCAAATCCCGCCTTCGGCACCAGTTTGTCGGGATGGCGGAACAGGCAGACGCGTACGTTTGAGGGGCGTATGGGGAAACCCGTGGGGGTTCAAGTCCCCCTCCCGACACCACTTTAGGACCTCCCAGGTTGGGAGGTCCCTCCTTTTGTTGCATCGTAACGTGCTCCCGATACGATACGATTGATCTCGTCGCCGCGGTTTCTGGTACCGCGTCCGGACTTGGTTGCCGCACGCGACAACCAGCGCCAAAACCGCCGCAGACACAAATGCAAGACGGGCAAGGGCAAAGCGTCCCACGAGATCACCCCGCTAACCATGTATTCGGTAAGAAAATGGAAAACTATGGGTGGACGGTTCGCTGCAGATGACAGCGCTGGCCAGTCGTCCATGCCCGGAAAGGTGTCATGACGCCATTCTCGCAAGAAAGACGCAGGTGCAGTCCTGCGTCTTTCTAAAACGACGAAAGCCGTGCCCAGGTTCTGCAGCGCGGTGGCCGCTCCGCAGGTCCAGGGTGTCCCCGTGGACAAGTCCTATCCCGCCGTGCCGTCCTTCCTCTGGTGAATGAAGATCGTGTTCCCGAACGGGTCCAAGATCCCCGCGATGTAGCATGGCCTGTACTCCGAGGGACCGAATGTGGCCTCGACGCCCTTCCCCTGGAGCTCGGCAAGAGCAGCCTCAACGCTTTGCACCGCCAGGGCGATCGTGACGGCGCTGCCGCCGTCCCCGTTCCGGTTGACGGCGACATGCGTGTTGTCATCCCTCACGAGTGCAATCGTGAGAGGCCCCGCGTCGTACTCGGTCCATACCTCGTCGTCGTCCGTGGGGTCTTCCGTCACGAGGCCCAGTGTCCCGCCGTAGAAATCGTGGGCTTCCTGCCAGCGAGCCCTGGGGACGGATACCGCAATGAAATCGACCGCACGAACCTTCATCCTTGCCACCCCCATCTGTACGTCCAACGTACAGCGCGCCCGGTGCGCCTTGCGGAGCGGGAGGGAGCGCTACGTTTCTTCAGAGCGGGATCTCTGCCGCCGGCACCACGCGGATCTGCC
>JAKAPV010000116.1 GCA_021806845.1 Bacillota bacterium
GACGGCTCGAAGATTGCAAACCACATCGCGCCCTACGAGCGCGCGGCGCGACTGCGCGGCTCCACCTACATCGTAGGGCTTCTGCTGGCGCGCCTCGGGCGGGCCGAGGTGGCCGTCCCGGGTGGCTGCGACATCGGTGCCCGGCCCGTGGACTTCCACCTGCGCGGCTTCGAGGCGCTCGGCGCGCGCGCCTGGGTCGAACACGGCGCGATCATCGCCGAGACCCCGCAGGGCCTCCAGGGAACGCGCTTCTACATCGAGCGGCGCTCGCATGGCACGACCTGCAACCTGATGATCGCCTCCTCTCTCGCGTTTGGTACAACCATCCTCGACAACGCCGCCCAGGAACCGGAGATCGTGGACCTTGCGAACCTGATCAACTCCATGGGCGGCCGCATCCGCGGAGCCGGGACGGATACGATCCGCATCGAGGGCGTGGAAAAGCTGCACGGCGTGCACCATGAAGTGATCCCCGACCGGATCGAGGCCGGCACCTTCATGCTCGCCGCGGCCGCGACCGGCGGCCGCGTCACCGTGGGCCCCGTGATCCCGGAGCACCTGCGCACCGTGATCGCGAAGCTGCAGGCGATGGGGGCGAAGGTTGACACGGACTTCGACTCGGTCACGGTGGACGCACCGGAGCGCCTGAGGGCCGTTGACATCCAGACGCTGCCGCACCCCGGCTTCCCGACGGACCTCCAGCCGCAGATGCTCGCGGTGCTCTGCCTTGCGGACGGCGTGTCGGTGGTGGAGGAAACGATCTTCGACAACCGGTTCGGCTATGCCAACGAGCTTGTACGCCTTGGCGCGCAGATCAAGGTGGAGCACAATACGGCGCTCGTGCGGGGTGTGAACGTCTTGACGGGCGCACCCGTGACGGCAAACGATATTCGCGGCGGGGCGGCGCTGGTCATCGCCGGTCTCGCTGCTCAGGGCCGCACCGAGGTGGCCGGGGTGCGGCACATCGAGCGCGGCTTTGAACACCTGGAGGAGAAGCTCAGCTCCCTCGGCGCGGAGATCCGCATCGTCGAGGACTGAGGTTTCCGCATAGCGAAAGGAGCGGTTTTCATGTCTGAAACCGTCGTGGTTGCTGCGGCCCGCACGCCGTTCGGGAAGTTCGGCGGCGCTCTGCGCGACGTCCCCGCTGTCGAACTCGGGGCGCAGGCGATCCGCGCCGTTGTCGAGCGGAGCGGCGTCGCGGGACAGGACATCGACTACGCCTATATGGGCATGGTCTTGCAAGCCGGCGCCGGCCAGATCCCCTCGCGGCAGGCGACGATGCGCGCGGGCCTGCCGGCGACGCTGCCCTCGGACACGATCAACAAGGTTTGCGCCTCATCCCTGCGCGCGGTCAACCTCGGTGACATGATGATCCGGCTCGGCGACGCGAAGGTAGTGCTCGCGGGTGGGATGGAGAGCATGTCGCGCGCACCCTACCTCCTCGAGAAGGCGCGCTACGGATACCGCATGGGAAACGGCGAACTCGTTGACGCGGTGGTACACGATGGCCTCTGGTGCGCGTTTTCGGATTGCCACATGGGCATGCACGGCGGCAACGTGGCGAAGGAACTCGGCGTCAGCCGCGCGGACCAGGACGACTGGGCATACCGCTCGCAGATGCTGGCGAAGGCGGCGATGGAGCAAGGCCGCCTGGATGACGAGGTCGTGCCCGTGCGCTACGAGAAGGCGGAGCTATTGCAGGACGAGGGACCGCGCCCGGAATCGACGCGGGAGAAGCTCGGGCAGCTGCGGCCGGTCTTCAGCCCGGACCACGACGTGACGGCGGGCAACGCCCCGGGACTCAACGACGGCGGCTCGGCGATCCTCCTGATGTCGAAGGAGGAGGCCCAGCGCAGGGGCCTGCGCCCCCTTGCGACAATCTTGAGCCACGGTCAGGTCTCGCAGGATCCGCCGTACCTCGCGACCGTACCCGCGCTCTCCGCGCAGGTGGCGCTGAAGAAGGCCGGGCTCGCTGCGAAGGACCTTTCGCTCGTGGAGATCAACGAGGCGTTTGCCTCCGTGGCTGTCACGTCGACGCGCATGCTCGGCGTGGACCCAGAGATCGTCAATCCGAACGGCGGCGCGATTGCGTTCGGCCACCCCGTCGGAGCTTCCGGCGCACGCATCCTGATGACCATGATCTACGAGCTTCGCCGCCGCGGCGGTGGCTACGGCGTCGCGGCGATCTGCTCCGGCGGCGGACAGGGAGAGGCAACGCTCGTGCGGGTGGACGGCTGATGCGCCGCGTCTTTATCGTCGGCGCCGGCCAGATGGGCAGCGGGATCGCGCAGGTCGCGGCGCAGGCCGGCCGCGAAGTCACGGTGCGCGACGTGGAGCAGGCGTTTCTCGATCGCGGCAGGAAGACGATCGAAACGTCTCTCGCCAGGCTCGTGAAGCGCGGCAGCGTGACGCAGGAGGAGGCGGACGCGGCTCTCTCGCGCGTCCGGTTCTCCCTGGACCTCGAGCCGGCGCGCGACGCGGACCTCTGCATCGAGGCGATCATCGAGCGCTACGAGGAGAAGTCGGCGCTCTGGCGCGACATCGCCGCGATCGCACCCGAAGGCGCGATCCTGGCCAGCAACACGTCGTCGCTTCCCATCACGCGGCTGGCGACAAACGTGTCGCACCCGGAGCGGTTCGTCGGCATGCACTTCATGAACCCGGTGCCCGTGATGCAGCTCGTCGAGGTGATCACCGGCCTTGCGACCGCGGAGGCGACGACCGCCGCCGTGGAGGCGGAGGCGGCTGCGTACGGCAAGACGACGGTGCGAGCCAAGGACTTCCCGGGTTTCGTCTCCAACCGGGTCCTGATGCCACTGATCAACGAGGCGGTCTTCACCCTGTACGAGGGAGTGGCGAGCGCCGAGGACATCGACACGGTGATGAAGCTCGGCATGAACCACCCCATGGGCCCGCTCCAGCTCGCCGATTTCATTGGACTCGACACCTGCCTCTACATCCTTGAGGTGCTCCACGAGGGATTCGGGGACCCGAAGTACAGGCCGTGTCCCTTGCTGCGCCAGTATGTGCAGGCCGGGTACTATGGCAGGAAGTCCGGTCGGGGCTTCTACACCTACTGATCGAAGGAGGCTGAAACGTGGGCGACCCAAGGCCAAGCCATCTCGACGAGAACGGGCGCGCCAGGATGGTCGACGTTACCGCGAAGGCGGAGACCGAGCGGGTCGCCGAAACGTCCGGCCGCGTCAAGATGGCGGACGCGACCCGTGAGATCCTTTTCCGCGGCGTCGCGGAGAAAGGGGATGTGCTGGCCGTCGCCAGCATCGCCGGGATCCAGGCGGCGAAGCGCACCGGCGAACTGATCCCCCTTTGCCACCCTCTGCCGCTTACCGATGTGCGCGTCGACTTCCACGAGACGCAGGACGGCGTCGGCATCACCGCCGTCGCGCGCACCGTAGGACGGACGGGCGTCGAGATGGAGGCCCTCACCGCCGTCTCGGTTGCAGCACTCACGATTTACGACATGCTGAAAGCGGTCGACCGCGGCATGGAGATCCAGGACATCCGCCTCGAGCGCAAAGCCGGCGGCAAGAGCGGCACCTGGCAGCGGGGCTGAGCGCGTGGAGCCGCAGTGGACAGGCGCCGCGGCACTTTGCCGTGGGGGAGGCAGGCTCCTCATGGTGCTGCAGGGAGCGCCGGGCGAGGATCCCACGTGGGCGGTGCCTTCCGGGGGGCGCGAAGCGGGAGAGACCTATCAGGACTGCTGCGTGCGGGAAGTCTGGGAGGAAACAGGCTACCGTGTTCGCGTCCTGCGGGAAGCCTTTGTCAAGCGCGGACTGTCCTTCGGCATGGAGGTCGAGGTGCATTATTACGAGGTGACTCTCCATGGCGGTGCACCGACCGTCCAGGACCCGGACGGGTTGATCCACGAGATCGCGTGGAAGTCGCCGGAAGACGTTGGGCGGCTTCCACTCTCGTTTCCTGAGGACCGGGAACTGCTCCTAACGTACCTCTCCGGTTCAAGCTGAACCGATGGAACGGCTAGGAGCCGGTCATGGCCCGGCTCCCAGCCTGTCACTTGAGAAAGTCTTGGCGCGTACCCCTGCGCAGTCCGTACCGCTCACATAGCTCCGTCCAATATGGACTTTTCCAGGTGCATGGACACGACCCAATTTGGAGCGTCGACGATCTCCGAGATCTTAAGGTCGCCGGCGACGGATGCGAGCAGGTACGCATCGATGGCCGAAAGCCCCGTGCGGCGGGTGATCTCCTCGATCATACCCTCTGTCGCATGGCGGGCCGCTTGCCAGAGGTCGGGGCCGATGCCGGTCGTCGCGATGGCGCGGCCTTCCCGCGCGCTGACGGGATGCGTCTCAACCATCGGGAAGCGCCGCGCATGCCCCTTCTTGACGTGGACGCGCAGCGTTACCTCGGAACTCGTCTCGATGGCGGTGCCGCATACCTCGCCATCGCCCTGTGCGGAGTGGGTGTCGCCGAGCGACAGCAGTGCCCCAGGTACGGCGACCGGCAGGTGCAGCCTGGCTCCGGGTGTGATGTGCCGGATGTCCATGTTGCCTCCTTGGGCGCTCGGCGGCACGATGGGGTGATCACCGGGCGCTGCGAGAGCGATGCCAATCGTGCCGATGAACGGGACGACCGGAATCCGGAGGCCTGGAAGCAATTCCGCGCGCTCCTGCGATACCTTCGAGATGCGCAGGTGCGGGTCGGTGAACTGATCGGCCAGCAGGCCGAATCCTGGGATATTTGCGGTCCAGCCCCAGGAATCGAGGTCAATCGAGAGGATCTCAACAGTGAGTGTGTCGCCTGGCTCCGCTCCGTTCACGTAGATCGGCCCAGACACGGGATTAACCCGCGAGAAATCCAGGCGCGCGACATCCGAAACCGTCGCATCCGCACCGAATTGCCCACCGGACGCGTTTGCAATCTCCAGCCGGACAGTCGCGCCGGGGTCAACTACAACTGCGGGTTCGAAATCGCGGTTCCAGGAAAAGTGCGCATGTGTCCTGGGAATGTGAAACGACTGCACACATTCACCTCCACGGGGAATGGCAACGGTATTCGTCGGTACCTTTACGGCCGTATTGCGGCCGAACGAAAAGAATGCTGGAACCGGCCGGATGGCATCGGCTCCCAACTTGGTGAGAGCAGGCGGAGTGAACCGCATCAGGGGCTAATGGTCCGTCGGCGAGCGGTGCAGGATGTCCACCGCATGCTGAAGGATCGGCCGCACGACCTCAAGGCCGTCCGCAACGCCGGAGGGACTCCCGGGCAGGTTCACGATCAGCGTACCTCCGCGCACTCCGGCAACCCCTCGCGAAAGCATCGCCCGCGGTGTCTTGGGAAGACCCTGCAGCCGCATCGCCTCCGCGATGCCCGGCACCTCCCGCGTGAGGACCCTGCGTGTCGCCTCAGGGGTGACATCCCGCGGCGAAAGGCCCGTGCCGCCCGTTGTGAGCACGCAGTCCAGCGCGAGTTCGTCCGCGCAGCGGGTGAGGGCTTGCGCGATCTCCTCCGCCTCGTCGGGCACCACCCCGCGCCAGGCGAGTTCATGATGCTCGCCCTGCAAGAACTCGGCAATCTTGTCTCCGCTCGCATCCGCGCGCTTGCCCTGCGCGCCCAAGTCGCTGATGGTGAGAATAGCGCAGCGCATCGTCTGGCTCCCTTCGGCTTCTGGGCCCATGATAGCAAAGGCTGGCCCGCAGGAATCTTACTGTTGGACCAGAAGCATGAATAAGGAAGCGGGCGCGACCCGCAACGAGCTTTGGAGGTGCAACCCGCCTGTGAAGGTCGAGCTGAAGGTGAACGGGCGAGCGGTGCGCCGGGAGATCGAGCCGCGGACGCTGCTCGTGGACTTCCTGCGTGAGGAGCTATCCCTGACGGGTACGAAGATCGGATGCGACACGAGCCAGTGCGGCGCATGCACGGTGCTGCTCGATGGCCATGCCGTCAAGTCCTGCAACATGCTTGCGGTGCAGGTGCAGGGAAGAGACGTGGTAACGGTCGAGGGGCTCAAGGATCTTGTCCCAGAGCGGCTGCGCGAAGAGGGATTGCATCCGCTGCAGGCCGCATTTTGGAATGAACACGCACTGCAGTGCGGTTTCTGCACCCCAGGCATGCTGATGTCCGCTAGCGACCTCTTGATGGAGAACCCGGACCCATCTGCGGAAGAAGTCCGCCACGGCCTTGAGGGGAACCTCTGCCGCTGCACGGGCTACGAGCCCATCGTGCTCGCCGTGCAAAGGGCCGGAAGGAGCCTGCGGGATGCCGGGATAACACCGCTCGGCCAGCCGCGCGAGGGGGTGGCCGAGTGATCCCTCAGGAGTTCCGCTACCTGCGCCCTGCCAGCCTTGACGAGGCTGTCGCAGCACTCGCAGACCCCGGCGCGAAGCTGCTCGCCGGCGGGCAAAGTTTGCTGCCGCTCATGCGCCTTCGCTTCGCCGCACCCGACGCCCTGGTGGATCTGCAGGACGTCGCCGAGCTCAAGGGGGTGGAGGTTCGCGGCGAAGAGCTGCGCATCGGGGCCCTCACGCGTCACGTGGAGGTCGCCGGCCTTGACACGTGGGATGCGCTCCGGGGAGCGGCGCAGCAGACGGGTGACCGGCAGGTGCGCCGCCTCGGCACCATCGGCGGGGCCGTGAGCCACGCGGACCCGGCCGGCGACCTTCCGGCAGCCCTGCTCGCGCTTGGCGCCAGGGCCGAACTGGTCGGACCTGGGGGACGTCGCTCCGTGCCTCTCGAAGAGTTCTTCACCGGTCCGCTGATGACCGCGGCTACGCCCGGCGAGGTGCTGGAGTCCCTGTTCGTACCACTTCCCTCAGGGGGCAGCGGCTCGGCGTACTGCAAGCTGGCGCAGGACGCATCCGGATTCGCGCTTGTCGGCGTGGCTGCCCGTCTGGGCCTTGATAAGGGCGGGACGTGCCGCATGGCGGGGATCGGCGTCACTGGCGTCGGCTTCACCCCGTACCGGGCGCGCGCAGCGGAGGAACTGCTGCTTGGTAGCCGGCTGACGGACGCAGACATCGAAAAGGCTGCCCGCGCCGTCCTCGAGGACGTGGAGGTGGCGGCCGACGCATACGCCTCTGCCGAATACCGCGCGGAGATGTGCAGGCTGTTCACGCGGCGCGCGCTGGCGGCGGCTCTCTCCAAGGCGCAGATCTAACCTGATGGACGAAGCGCTGACGCTGGAGGAGATCTGGAGGCGCTGCGCCAGCCTGGAGCAGCGTTTGCGCCGCAAGGGGCCGTCCTATCAGCCGTTTCCTGGCGTTTTGGAGTTTCGCGGCGTGGCGGTGGTCAGCGGGGCGGATTTTCGCCAGCAGCCGACTCGGCCGCTAGTGGCGGCGGTACTGCAGCGCCTGCTCTCGGCGGCGCAGCGGTCACTGGACTTCGAGGCGCAAGTCGAGATCCTGGAACTCATGCAAGACCTCGAAGACCTGCCCTGACGCAAGGCGCGCAAAGGTCCCGGCCGCAGTCGCGGCCGGGACCTTGCTTATGAGTGCGGTGCCGCCGCTTAGATGCGGTCGGCGATTAAACCATGGCCGCGACCGCGGCACCGAAATCGGATGCGGGGGAACCGGATTCGGACGCAGCAGGAGTTGCGGATGCTCTGATGGCGGAGCGAAGCTGGCTGAGGCGGTACCGGTCCGGGATGAGCTCGGGCCGCCCGAGGTAGTAGCCTTGGCCGTATTGGAAGCCGGCGTTGATTACTGCGGAAAGATCCTCTGCGGTTTCGATGCCCTCAGCGACGATGGAGAGGCCGTGTTCGTTCGCGAGCTTCGCGAGATTTTGTGCAACGGTGAAACGGCGCGGGTCGGAGGCAATGCCCTGGATGATGCCGCGGTCAACCTTGAGGCCGGAGGGGCTAATGTCGAGCAGTCTTGAAAGGTTGGCATGGCTGACCCCATAGTCGTCCAAGTACAGCGACAACCCATCTCGCTGCAACTTTTCGACAGTACGCTTGTCCACATTGCGCGCCTCGTTGATCTCAAGCACGAGGTGGGGGTAGCACGCGGAGTCGATCGGGTAACGCACGTCTCCGTTCAGGAAGAGCACTTCCTTGTAGCGGAGGTGGCGACGGGCCGCCTGCAAGGCCAGTTCCCGAGCACGATACTCCAGAGCCTCCGCCCAGCCCTCGCGGCGTGCGCGACGGAAGAGCGCCGGAGGGTTGACGTTGTTTCCCCCCGGGCCGCGAAGCAGTGCTTCGAAGCCGTGGACGTTGCCAGTCCGAAGATTGAGGACCGGCTGCAGGGCGGCCGTCAGCTCGGTGAGATCGATCGTGGGCTCTGCGGCTACGCGGAAAGTGGCCATAAGTGTACCTCCATGGGTGCGTGCGGAGTCGCTCCGCAAGTCTTGGGAGCTAGAGGAGGCCTGGATCGGCGGGGCGGCAGCTGGCGTCGGGTCGGACGTGAACTACGTAACGGGAGGTGTCGGTGCGCGGAGAGCCTGAAGGCGCCCCGATGGCGGACGTGATAGCGAGAGCCGGAGCGACGAGTGTGGTAGCAGCGACGACGGTCTCAACGATTCCCTTCATGGGAAGACCTCCTTGGTGCGGTCTTACAGGGTGCCGGGGTCATCGGGAGCGCAGGCGGAAGCGACGTAGTGGGCGTGGTTGGCGGTGGCGGCGACGGTGGGAGCGGCTGCGGACGCAGTGATGGCCAGCACGGGAACGGCGACGAGCGCGGCAGTGATCAGGACTTCAACGATACGGCGCATGCGGTATACCTCCTCGAAGTCGTCTTACAGGGTGCCGGGGTCATCGGGAGCGCAGGCGGAATTGGGCGAGAGCTTGGCTGCCACATAATGGGCGTGGTTAGTGGCCGCGGCACTGGGAGTGGCTGTGGACACAGTGATGGCCAGAGAGGGGACGATAAGGAGCGCGGCAGCGATCAAGCTGTCAACGAAACGGCGCATTCGGTACACCTCCTCGAAGTCGTATTACAGGGTGCCGGGGTCATCCGGAGCGCAGGCGGAGCTGGGCGAGAGCGTAGCTGCAACGTAATGGGCGTGGTTAGTGGCCGCG